>JAEWDJ010000432.1 GCA_023390155.1 Actinomycetes bacterium
GCCTCCGCCCCCGCCGGCCTGCCCCGCCGCCGGGCCGGCCGCAGCTCGCTCACGATCACGCCCGCGACGATCAGCGCGGCGCCGGCGATGGCGACCGGGGGCAGCCGGTCCCCGGCGATCCGCCCGATGATGCCCGCCCACACCGGCTCGCCCGCGTAGATGATGGTCGCCCGCGTCGGCGACACCGACCGCTGCGCCCAGTTCATCGTGAGCTGGATGACGCAGCTCGCGATGCCGAGCCCCACGCCCGGCAGCAGCCACGCCCAGGAGAAGGCGGGCGCGGCCTCGCCGACGACCGGCATGGCGAGGAATCCGACCGCGCCCGCCACGAGCAGCTGCACGACGGTCACCCGGCGCGCGTCGACCGAGGTCGCGAACAGCCCGATGAGGAGGATCTCGGCCGCGATCGGGAGGGTGCTGACGAGCGTCGCGATCTCGCCCGGCCCGAGCCCGACGGTGAGGGCGTCCGGGCCGGCCAGCAGGAGCAGGCCCACGAACGCCAGGGCGACGCCCACCAGGGTGAGCGGACGCGGCGCTCGCCGCAGCACGAGCCACTGGAGCAGCGGGACGAGCGGGACGTACAGCGCCGTGATGAACGCCGAGGTGCTGCTGCTGATCGTCTGGAGCCCCATGGTCTGCAGGCCGTAGCCGAGCGCGATGGAGACGCCGATGGCCGCACCGGCGCCGACGTCGCGCCAGCGCATCCCGCGCAACGCCCGATGGAAGACCACGAGCCCGAGCAGCCCCGCGACGGCGAAGCGGAGGCCCACGAAGAACCACGGGCCGCTGTGCTGCATCGCCACGTGCACGATGAGGAAGGTCGAGCCCCACAGCGCGGTGATGGCGAGGAGCGCGACCTCCTGCCGGCTGACGGCGAGGCGTCGCCGGGTCGGTGCGGGAGGGGTCGAAGTGTGCAACATCCTGCACATCCTATGGTGCAGAATGGTGCACATGCCAGAGCGCGGCTCGGACGTCCTCGCCCACGTCGCCGGGAACCTCCGCCGCCTGCGGCAGGATCGCGGTCTCAGTCAGGCTGCGCTGGCCGAGCGGTCGGGGATCAGCCGGCGCACGATCATCAACCTGGAGGCCGGCGAGGCCAACATCAGCCTCTCCGGCCTCGACCGGGTCGCGGAGGCGCTCGGCACCGATTTCGTCACGCTCGTGGCCGAACCGTCCGCGCTCCCGATCGCCGTCAATGCGGTCGCCTGGCGCGGTCGCTCGGCCGAGAGCGTCGCCGAGCTCGTGGGCGCCGTGCCCGCGCGGGCGGACGCCCAGCTCTGGACCTGGACGCTCGCCGCGGGCGACCGGTACGACGCCGAGCCCGACCCCGCCGGGTGGCACGAGATCATCCTCGTCACCGTCGGCCGGCTGCGCATCGACCGGGAGGACGGCTCGTCCGAGCTCGGGCCGGGCGAGCACATCATCTACTCGAGCGCGCAGCGCTACGCCTATGCGGCCGTGGGCGATCGGGCGGCCCACTTCGTCCGCCTGGTCGTCAGTTGACGCTCAAAGTCAGCGCAGAGCCGCGATAACGCGCAACGATCGTGCGTGCAGAGCGGAACGCGTGCTCATTCCGTGTGACAGCATGGACGGCGGAGGTCCCATGAACGCCACGTCCCCGCAGCCCGCCGACCGGATGCACGCCGTCACGCCCGAGACGCGCGCCCTCGTCGACCTCGTGCTCGACTACTCGCGCCGCCGCATCCTGAGCACCGACACCCCGCTCGACAAGCCGCTGCCCGAGTCGGAGCTGCGCCGCCTCGCCGGGCAGACGGTGTCGGAGGGCGGGATGGGCGCCGAGCGGGCCCTCGCCGTGTTCGAGCACGTGCTCGCGCCGGCCTGCATCACCACCGACCACCCGCAGTACCTGTCCTTCATCCCGACCGCCCCGACGAAGGCCGCGACGGCCTTCGACCTCGTCGTGTCGGCGAGCGCCGTCTACGGCGGATCGTGGCTGGAGGGCTCCGGCGCCGTCTACGCCGAGAACCAGGTGCTGTCGTGGCTCGCGTCCGAGTTCGGGCTGCCCGCGACCGCCGGCGGCGTGTTCGTCCAGGGCGGCACGCTCGGCAACCTCTCCGCGCTCGTCGCTGCGCGCGACCACGCCCGCGCGCAGGGGCGCACGCCGGCCGGCCGCTGGGTGATCGTGTGCAGCGCGGAGGCGCACTCCTCTGTCGCCTCCGCCGCCCGCGTGATGGATGTGGAGGTCGTCCCCGTCGCGCCCGGCGAGTCCGGCGTGCTGACCGGGGAGGCGGTGCGTCCCGCCCTCGAGGAGTTCGGCGACGCCGTGTTCGCCGTCGTGGCGACCGGAGGCTCCACCAACTTCGGCATCGTCGACGACATCGCCTCTATCGCCGCCCTGAAGTCGGAGTTCTCGTTCTGGCTGCACATCGACGGCGCCTACGGTCTCGCCGGGATGCTCTCGCCGCTGGCGCGACCCCGGTTCGCCGGCGTCGAGCTGGCCGACTCGGTGATCGTCGACCCGCACAAGTGGCTGTTCGCGCCGTTCGACGCCTGCGCCCTGATCTACCGCGACCCGGAGTCTGGCCGGCGCGCCCACACCCAGCACGCCGAGTACCTCGACACGCTCACCGACGCGGCCGAGTGGAGCCCGTCGGACTACGCGGTGCACCTGACCCGCCGCGCCCGCGGCCTGCCGTTCTGGTTCTCGCTGGCGAGCCACGGCGCCGCAGCCTATCGCGAGGCCGTCACGGCCTCCCTCCGACTGGCCGAGCGCATCGCGGAGGAGGTCGAGCGGCGCGACGGCCTGCGGCTGGTGCGCAAGCCGCAGCTGTCGGTCGTCGTCTTCGAGAAGGACGGCTGGACCAAGGAGGACTACGCGCGCTGGTCCGCCCGCCTGCTCGACGAGCAGCGCGCCTTCGTCACGCCCAGCTCGCACGCGGGCCGGCCGAACACGCGCTTCGCCATCCTGAACCCGCTGACCACCTTCGAGGATCTGGTCGCCATCCTGGACAGCATGTGACCGGGTGAGCGCCGCCGCTCATGACGAGAGCCCCGCACCGGGAGGGTGCGGGGCTCTCGTCATGCGGGATGGGATGGGGTCAGAGCAGGTCGTCCGACTCGCCGGTGCGACGGGTGACGCGGTCGCCCGTCGCGGGATCGACGGCCGTGCGGGTCGTCGCCACGCTCCGGCGGCGACGCGACAGCAGCACGATCCCGAGGATGATGCCGACGGCGCCGGCGATCATCAGGATGTAGCCCACGAGGTGAAGGTCGATCCAGTCCACCTGCACGTTCAGGGCGAAGGCCAGGATCGCGCCGATGACGAAGAGGACGATCCCTGTTCCGAGGCTCATGAGGTGGCTCCGGTCAGACCCGGCGGCTGCCGGTCAGCAGCCGCACCAGCCAGACGATCACCGCCAGCACGAGCAGGATGATCCCCACCCACAGGAGGAAGTTCAGGGACTGCACGAACCCACCGGTGAGCAGCAGGATGATCGCGATGATCGCGATGATGATGAGCAGGATGTTCATGGGAAGTGTCCTTTCCTTGACGCATTACACGGAACAACTGTTTCGGTTGCCTAGGAATCCCCTTGACTCAGGCTCCTTTCAGGCCTAGTCCTCGCGCGGTCGGCCGCGATGCGGTCGACGGTCTCGCGCATCCGGGTGAGGAAGCGTGTGACGGTCTCCGCCTCGTCGGGGCTGAGCTCGGCCGAGGCGGCCGCCAGCTCGGCGTGGGCGTCGGCCAGCAGGGGCCCGGTGTCGCCGATCGCGGCCCGGGTGGGGACCAGCGTGACGGAGCGGCCGTCCGTCGTGCTGCGCCGCCGCTCGACGAAGCCGCCGTTCTCCAGCCGGTCGATCAGCGCCGTCGTGGAGGCGCTGGAGATGCCGAGGTAGGCGCTCACGTCCTTGGCGGCCGTGATGCGGCCGAGGGCGGTGTTGTCGAGGATGAGGCGCAGTGCCAGGAGGTCGTTGTCGCCGATCCCCATCGCCGCCCCGGTGCGCCGCCGCATGGCCGCCTCGGCCGCCCGGTAGACCTGCAGCGCCTCGAGCACGTCGGTGTCCGGCCGGGGCTCCTCACCCGCGCCCTCTCCGTGCTTCGCTCGGTGTTCCACCCCGCCCACACAGGCCCGGACCGTCCGCGGGTGCAAGGTCTGCGCCGACGATTCCAAGCGGATTCACGGTGGAGGCGTCCGATCGGCCGCACCCCCTGACGCGCCTCGACCTCGCGCGTATGCTCGCACGGTGGATCTGCTTCTCGACCGATACGAGCTGCGCGACCGACTGGGTCGCGGCGGCATGGCGAGCGTGTTCCGCGCCTATGATCGGCAGCTCGGCCGGTTCGTCGCGGTCAAGCTCTTCCCGCCCGGAACGGCGGCCGACGACGCCCGGCGGCGCGGCGAGGCCCAGGCTCTGGCGCGCCTGACGCACCCGCACCTCGTCGCGCTGTACGACGCCCACCTCTCCGGCGACGGGGAGGAGACGCCGAGCTTCCTCGTGATGGAGCTGGTGGACGGGGAGGACCTCCGCACCCGTCTCGACGCCGGCCCGCTTCCCGCGGCCGAGGCCGCCGCCGTGGCCGCCGATGTGGCCGAGGCGCTCGTCGTCGTGCACGGTGCGGGGATGATCCACCGCGACCTCAAGCCCGCCAACATCCTGCTCGCCGATCCGCGCATCCCTGGCCGGCCGCCGATCGTGAAGCTCGCGGACTTCGGCATCGCCCACCTGCTCGGCGCGGAGCGCCTGACCACGGCGGGCACCGTGATCGGGACCGCCGGCTACCTCAGTCCCGAGCAGCTGCACGGCGGCGACGCCGGACCGGCGTCCGACATCTACGCCCTCGGCCTCGTCGTGCTGGAGGCGCTGACCGGCCGGGCGCAGTATCCCGGCACGGCGCTCGAGGCCGTGGCGGGCCGGGCCGACCACGACCCGCGGGTCCCCGCGGATCTGCCCGACGGC
>JAEWDJ010000433.1 GCA_023390155.1 Actinomycetes bacterium
GCTGGCGACCGCGACCGCGGCGCCGCCGCTCGAGCCGCCCGCGCCGAGCCGAGGGTCCCACGGGTTGCGGGCGGGTGGCGCTGCGAGCGACTCGGTGTACGCCGGCAGGCCGAACTCGGGCGCGTTGGTCTTGCCGAGGCTGATCGTGCCCGCGGCGTCCAGCGTCTCGACGATCTCGTCCGTGGTGTCCGGGACGTATCCGGCGAACGCCCGCGACCCGAAGCCCGTCGGCACCCCGGCGCGCAGCCAGAGATCTTTGTCGCCCGAGGGGAGGCCCCAGAGCGGCGCCGTCGTGGGCACGCGCTCGGCGACCTCCTCGGCCCGCGCCAGCGCCCGCTCGCGCGTCACCGTCACGAAGGCGCCGAGCTCGGGGTTCAGCCGTTCGATGCGGTCGAGGTAGTGCGAGGTCACCTCGCGGGGTGAGACGCGTCCGCTCTGCAGCTCCTGCCAGAGGGCGAGCGCGGTGAGCTCGTGGAGGTCCGCCATACGGCCAGGCTATCCCGCCCGACGGAACCCGCTCTTGACATCCGCGGCCAAGCCTGGTTGGTTAGTTACATGAGTAATGAACCAAAGAGGTTCGAGTGATCGAAGAGGGCAAGCCGATCTTCGTGCAGATCGCCGAGCAGATCGAGGACGACATCATCGACGGGGTCTACCCCGCCGAGGGCCAGGTGCCGTCCACGAACGAGTTCGCCGCCTTCTACCGCATCAACCCGGCCACGGCCGGCAAAGGCGTCAACCTCCTCGTCGACGAGGGGATCCTCTACAAGAAACGAGGCATCGGAATGTTCGTCTCCACGGGGGCTCGGGAGCGGCTCGTCGCCAAACGGCGCGAGGCGTTCCGCGACGAATACCTCCGCCCGCTGCTCAGCGAGGCCGCCAAGCTCGGCATCGATCCCACGCAGCTCGCCCAGATGATCCAGACGGAAGGAGTGAGCGCATGAGCGCCGCCCCCGCCCCGGCCTCCATCGCGCCCGCGGTGCAGGTCTCGGGACTCACCAGGAGGTTCGGGTCGTTCACCGCGATCGACGACGTCTCCGTCACCATCAAGCCCGGCCGCATCCACGGCCTCCTCGGCCGCAACGGCGCCGGCAAGACCACCCTCATGCAGCTGATCACCGGCCAGGACTTCCCCACCTCGGGCGACATCCGGGTCTTCGGCGAGAAGCCGGCGGAGAACGCCCGCGTGCTCTCCGACATCTGCTTCATCAAGGAGAGCCAGCGCTATCCGGAGGACTTCCAGCCGAAGCACGTCTTCCGGAGCGCTCCCTGGTTCTTCGAGAACTGGGACGCCGACCTCGCCGACCGTCTGATCGAGGAGTTCCGCGTCCCGCTGAACCGACGCATCAAGAAGCTCTCCCGCGGGCAGCTCTCGGCGGTCGGCGTGATCGTCGGGCTCGCCTCGCGGGCGCCCCTGACGTTCTTCGACGAGCCCTACCTCGGCCTCGACGCGGTCGCGCGGCAGATCTTCTACGACCGCCTGCTCGAGGACTTCGCGGAGCATCCCCGCACCGTCGTCCTCTCCACCCACCTGATCGACGAGGTGGCCAACCTGCTGGAGCACGTCATCGTGATCGACCAGGGCCGCATCCTGATGGACGAGGACGCCGACGCCCTGCGCAGCTCCGCCACGACCGTGGTCGGCCCGCGCAGCGCGGTCGACGCCTTCGTCGCCTCGCACGAGGTGCTGCATCGCGACGGCATCGGCGGGCTCGCGTCCGTCACCGTCTCGGGCCTCAGCGGCGCCGACCGCGCGCAGGCCTCGTCCGCGGGCCTCGAGCTCGCGCCGGTCTCCCTCCAGCAGCTCATCGTCCGCAAGACCAACGTCCGAGAGACAGAATTCGAGCAGAGCGCATGACCGTCATCGACCCCGGAGCGGCCACGCTCCCCACCGCACCCGCGCGCCCGCACCGCGTCTGGCGCATCGTGCGGCTGAACCTCGTCAACAAGTGGACGACCGTGTGGCTGCCCATCATGATCATGGGCTTCATCTGGCTCGTCAACTGGCTGATCTGGTGGGTCATCTGGGCCGCCGCCGCGCCGGCCGACCGTGCGGACGCCCTCGAGGGCACGCAGTGGAGCGGCGGGGCGTTCTACATCTTCGTCTACATGATGGTGGTGGGCATCCAGATCGTCTCGGCCACCTTCCCGTTCGCGCTCGGCTACGGCACCACGCGGCGGGACTTCTCCCTCGGCTCGGCCGTCACCTTCGCCCTCCTCTCGATCGGCTACGCCCTCGGCTTCGCGGCACTGTCGGCCGTCGAGGAGTGGACCGGCGGCTGGGGACTCGGCGGGCACATGTTCACCTCGGTGTACTTCGCCGGCCAGGGCTTCGGCACCCGGTTCTTCATCGTGCTCTGCGGGATGCTGTTCTTCTTCTTCGTCGGCGCCTTCGCCGCGACGCTCTTCATGCGCTGGCGGATGAACGGCATCCTCGCGGCCGGCGCCGCACTCGCCCTCCTGCTCGTCGGCGCGATCGCCCTCGTGACGCTCACGGACAGCTGGCCCGCGGTCGGCGACTGGTTCGCCTCCACGGGAGCGGTGGGGCTCAGCGCCTGGCTGCTCCTGCCCACGGTGCTCGCGGCGCTTGCCGGCTACCTGGTGCTCAGCCGGGCGACGCCGAAGAGCTGAGTCGTCCCCGTGCCGTGACCCGGCATGGACGTGGCCCGGCGTCCCGCCTCGCACTGCGGGACGACCGGGCCACGATTGTTCATCGGCCTCACTCGGCCGGCGCCGTGTCGAGCGCCGTCCGACGATGTCGTCTCCTCCACCCTAGGCAGCCGTCTATGCGCCGGACGGGACGCCCACGACATGCAGAAGGAGTTCATAGCCGGTTGCTAGCTGCGCGGCCCGCGGGTCGATAGCGTGTGCTCGTGCTCGGCTACGTCTTCCTCGCCATCGCCATCGCGACCGAGATCGTCGCGACGACGTTCCTCAAGTTCACCTCCGGGGACAACCCCAAATGGTGGGCCTTCGTCATCGTCGTCGTCGGCTACGTCGCCTCGTTCGTCGCGCTGTCGCGGTCGCTGTCACGCGGCGTGCCGCTCGCCATCGCCTACGCGATCTGGTCGGCCGTCGGCGTCGCGGCGATCGCCCTCATCTCGTGGGCGTTCTTCAAGGAGCCGCTCACCTGGGTCCAGGTCGCGGGTCTCGTGCTCGTGATCGGCGGGGTCGGGCTGCTCGAGCTGGGAGGCGCGAAGCACGCGGCCTGAGCCGCGGGCTGCGAACGGGCCGAGGCGGCTGCGGCTCTGGCTCCCTGCCGCCCGCCACGCTCACGCGGAGCCGACGAACGCCTCCAGCGCCTCGTCCAGCGTGCGCGCCGGCGCGATGTACTCGTACGCCGCGCCCGGCCCCGACGGCACGTAGGTGCCGTCCTCCGCCTTCGTGATCACGCCGAGCTCCCGCCCGCGTCCCACCTCCCCCTCGTCCGGGAAGGAGTGATCGTACACCGTGTACGCGTCGCCGTCCTCGTAGACGGTCAGGTCTTCCAGCAGCGGCATCTCAGAACCTCCTCGTGAACGGCAGCGGCTTCCGCATCCGGATGAGCAGCAGCAGCGGGACGAGCACGTACGGCCCGTTGTACAGCAGGAAGACGACCGGGTTCGGCGTGCGCTGACCGACCGGCCCGAAGAACTCGACGCCGAAGATCGGGATGGCGGTGAGGCTGATGATCATGGTCGCGTAGATCACCGCGAACAGCTGGATCCAGTTGTAGCCCTTGGACAGGCAGACGATCAGCAGCACGTAGAACGGCAGGTAGATGAACGCGCTCGTCCCCGTGATGAACCGCAGCCACAGCGGCTCCGCCTGGTACAGGGGGTCGTACTGCGACGAGTACGTGTAGTTCCACTGCGCCAGGATGTTCGTCGTCGTCGCGGTCTGCGGGATGCCGAGGGTCGGGATCGCGTCGCTGATGATGCAGGTCACGATGAACAGCGAGAAGAAGACGATGAAGACGATGTCGATCGGACGATTGCGCAGCGGGAGGTTCACGGTCGGGGTCGCCGCCGAGGCGACCCTGGTGCCGTCCGGTGTCACGGTGCTCACAGCGCGAGCCTAGCCCCGCGGGCGGGCTCAGCCGGTGTAGCCGACGTTGGCGAGTTCCTGGCGGGCGAGGGCGATGAGTGCATCGTCGCTGAGCCAGCCACTCGCCACCTGCACCCAGCCGGTCGCGGCGATCACGTCGAGAGAGTCGTCGCCCGCGGACCGGAAGGCCGCGTCCCCGAGGCCCGCAACGTCGACGGAGTCGGCCGGTCGCGTCGCTGTCGCATAGCTCGCGCCTCCCGGGAGCACCGACGCCGATAGGCCGGCGTCGGCCTGGTCCGCGGTCCACTCGCACAGGTAGGAGTGCACCCGCGCGTTCGTGCGCAAGGTGGACACCGCGTTCTCTCCACCGTCCGATTTCGCGGGGTGCACCCCGGTCCACCCGGTGATGCTCTCAATCTGGGCGTTCGTAAGCATGCCGTCGCACTCGGTCGCACCCGTCAGCGTGACCCCCTGCGGCTGCCAGAGGGGCTCCGGCACCGCGAGCGCGCGGACGACGGGGACCGAGGCCGAGGCCAGGGCTTCTATCGCCTTCCGCTGCGACTCGAAGGTGGCGTCGCCGTAGTCCCACACACCGCCGATCACGCTGTAACGGTCGGCGTACGCGAGGAAACCGCACCACTGGAAGAAGGTGGCAGAGCAGGAGGATGCGGTGTCCGGCACCGCGGACAGCGGCTCGTGATCTCCGAACATCAATCCGGCGAGCATGTCGTCGACGTCCGCGCGCGTCGCATCGGGGACCACCGTGACCCACCCGTAGACCGCACCGGAGGCGACGGAGGGCCCGACCTCGTCGCTCGACCAGCTGCAGGTCAGGACGCCGGCGCGTTCGTCGGCGTACGTCCCCGGCGATCGCGGGTGCTGCGGATGCACGGGCTCGACGGAGACACGGAAGGCGGCGTCGACGACATCCTGCGGAACCAGCTGATCGCACGTTGCCGGGACACGAACGCTCGGCGCGGTGGCCGGTGTCACGGTCGGCGTCGGGGTCGGCGAAGCGGACGCCGATGCTCGTGGGGTCTCGGCGGGAACAGCCGCGGCGCACCCCGACAGCGCCGTGACGAGGGCGAGAAGGACGACCGGGCTCCAGACCCTCACGGCACGCGACACAGACATATTCCCCCCCGACGTATGCGACGCTCGCTGCGTCGTCATCCGGAGGCTATCGCACGGATCGGTCTCTGCCGGCGCCCGATGCGGAACCGTTACTTCAGCGACTTCTGCATCAGCACCGTCCCGAGCCACCGGTCGAACTTGTAGCCGACGCGGCCCATCCGGCCGATCTCCTCGAAGCCGAAGTTCTCGTGCATCTTGATCGAGGCCTCGGCGCCCTTGTCGGCGATGACGGCGATCATCTCCTTGAGGCCGGCCGCCTTCGAGCGGTCGATCAGCTCCTGCATCAGGACGGGCCCGAGGCCCTTACCGGTCGAGGCGGCGCCGAGGTAGATGGAGTTCTCGACGGTGTAGCGGTAGGCGCGCTTCTGCTTCCACGGCGAGACCAGGGCGTAGCCGAGGATCTGGCCGCTCGGCGACTCGGCGACGATGAACGGCATCCCGAGCTTGTGGAGGTACGCGTACTTGCTGCGCCACTCGCGCAGGGTCATCGCGTCCTCGTCGAAGGTGACGGTGCTGTTGGCGACGTAATGGTTGTAGATCTCGCGGACATGCGGCAGGTCCTCCGGGCGCGCGTCCCGGAGGGAGAACTCGAAGGCGGGCTCCGGCGCCGGAGGCTTGCGCAGGTGGCGCGGCAGCTCGCGGCGCGTTTCGTACTCCTCTTCCAGCACGCGGACCTCCTCGCAGCAGACTCCCCCAGCCTACGTCGCCCACATTGCGCGCGGGTTACGGTTCGAGCGACCAGTCCACCGGCTTCTCCCCGCGCTGGGCGAGCAGCGCGTTGGCCCGCGAGAACGGCCGCGATCCGAAGAAGCCGCGCGAGGCGGAGAGCGGGCTGGGGTGCGGGGACTCGATGATCGGGTTGCCGCCCAGCAGCGGCTTGAGGGTGGCGGCGTCCCTCCCCCAGAGGATGGAGACGAACGGGCGGCCGCGGTCCACCAGGGAGCGGATGGCGTGCTCGGTGACCGCCTCCCACCCGGCCCCGCGGTGCGAGGCGGGCGCGCCGGGCCGGACGGTGAGCACGCGGTTCAGGAGCATGACCCCGCCGTCGGCCCACGCGCTCAGGTCGCCGTGCGCCGGCGGGGTGACGCCGAGGTCGTCCCGCAGCTCGCGGTAGATGTTCTGGAGGCTGCGCGGCACCGGGCGCACGTGGCGCTCGACCGCGAAGGACAGCCCGATCGGGTGCCCGGGGGTCGGGTACGGGTCCTGGCCGACGATGAGCACGCGCACGTCCGCGAGCGGGGTGCGGAAAGCGCGGAGCACGTCCGGCCCGGCCGGCAGATAGGGGCGCCCGGCTGCGACCTCCGCGCGCAGGAACTCGCCCATCGCCGCGATCCGGTCGGCCACGGGCTCGAGGGCGCGCGCCCAGCCCGCGTCCATCGAGCCGTCGGCGGCGAGCTCGGCGAGGGTCTTCGCCACGGCCGCGGTCAGTGGGCGGCGGTGACCGGCGGCAGGGCCGACCAGGGGAAGGTGATCCAGCGGTCGGTGCGGCGCCAGACGAAGTCCGGCTCCAGCACGGTCCGCGGCTTGGAGTAGAGGCACACCGTGCGTACGTCGGCGCCGGAGGCGGCGATCAGGTCGACGACCATCGCGAGGGTGCGGCCGGAGTCGGACACGTCGTCGACGAGCAGCACGCGCTTGGCGTTCAGGGCCGAGGAGTCGAGCATCGGCGGGAGGA
>JAEWDJ010000447.1 GCA_023390155.1 Actinomycetes bacterium
AGGGCGCACTTCCAGGTCATCCACATCGCAAGGGCACGGACCTCGTCGAGGGAGACGGCCGGGCTGTAGCGGACGCCGCCCTTCGCCGGCCCGCGGGAGTAGTTGTGCTGCACGCGGTAGCCCTGGAGGACCTCGATGGAGCCGTCGTCGCGCCGGAGGGGGACGCCCACGGCGATCTCGCGGCGCGGCGTCGCCAGCAGTGCGAAGACATCGTCGCCGTAGCCCAGCGCGTCGACGGCGGACCGCAGCTGGGCACGTGCGTCGTCGAGCGGATTGGGGGCGGCGGAGGCGGCGCTCGACGCCCGTTCGTTCGTCAGGAGAGTCATCGCTGATCCCGTTCGTCATGGGCGGATCGAAAATGCGAATGCATTCTCGTTTCCTTGTCAGCAAGTGTGCCCTCGATGCGACGCCGAGGCAAGTCTCAATTTTGAGCGGGCTGGTCGACTCGGACGCAGATCAGCGAATTTACGGGCCAGAGACGCCCCGGAAACACGCTGGAAACCTGCGATGGAGAAGAATCACTTGACCGCTTGGAAATGTGACTCTATTCTCATTCATGAGTCGAGTCTCACTCCTCTCGGACATCGTCGTCACGCTCCCACCAGAGTTCGGGAACGGCCGGCGCCACAACCCCAGCGCCGGGCAACTTCCGTCGCGACCACATCAAGCGCACGATTGACAGGACCGCGCTCGCCGAGGTCCGCTCCAGCGAAAGAGAACTCATGACTACGTCAGATCGACTTGACACCACGGCGGTGAGCGTCGTCACCGCGGACGGCAGAGTCGTCCGCAAGGCCACCATCGCCGGTTCCGTCGGCTCGTTCGTCGAGTGGTACGACTACGGCATCTACGGCCTGCTCACGACCTACCTCGCGATCAACATCATGGGCGGTGCGGAGGCCGGCGGCCTCTTCCTGACCAACGTCGGCTTCCTCGTCAGTTTCATCGCGCGTCCGTTCGGCAGCGTGATCAGCGGCTACCTCGGCGACAGACTCGGCCGGAAGGCGCTGCTGGCGACCCTCCTCCTCCTCATCTCGGCCTCGACGGCCGCGATCGGCCTCATCCCGTCGGCCGCCGTCATCGGCATCGCCGCCCCGATCCTGCTGCTGACGCTCCGCGTCCTGCAGGGCTTCTCCGCCGGTGGCGAGGTCGCCGGGGCCATGTCGTTCGTGGGCGAGTACGCGCATGACGCGCGCCGCAACTTCAACATGAGCTTCATCGCCGTCGGCTCGTTCGTCGCACTGATGTTCGGCAGCGCCTTCTCCGCGCTCCTCATCACCACGCTGGGCGACGACACCATGACCGCGTGGGCCTGGCGCATCCCGTTCCTCCTGGCCGCCCCGCTCGGCTACATCGGCTTCTACATCCGTCGCAAGATGGAGGAGACTCCGCACTTCGAAGCGCTCCGCGAGCGCAACGAGGTCAAGCGCAACCCGCTCCGGGAGATCTTCACCTCCAAGCGCCACCTCAAGGCGATCGTCATCACGATCTTCCTGCCGGCGCTGAACGGCCCGGGCTACTACCTCCTCTTCGCGTACATGCCGACCTACCTCAAGACCTCGCTCGGCGAACACAATTTCACGATGCTGCAGGCGCTCAGCGTGACCGCTGTCAGCCTCATCGCGATCATCATCTGCATCCCGCTCATGGCGCGCCTCTCCGACCGCATCGGCCGCAAGCCGGTGCTGGCGATCTCCTCCATTGCGATGGCGGTCGTGTCGCTGCCCGCCTTCCTCCTCATCTCCACCGGCGTCTTCGGGCTCGCCTGCATCGCGACCATCGTGATGGCGATCTCGTTCTCCGGTCACGCCGCCGTCGTCCACACGGTGCTGACGGAGATGTTCCCGACGACAGTGCGCTACTCGGCGTACGGCATCGGCTTCAGCATCTCGACGATCATCTTCGGCGGCAGCGCGCCGCTGGTGATGACCGCGCTCATCAACGCCACCGGCTCCAGCCTGATCCCCGCCTTCGCGTCGATCATCACCGCGCTGATCACGCTCGTGACCATCGCGTTCCTGCGGGAGACCAAGGGGCAGCCGCTTCAGACGGCCTGATCACGAACCCGCCCATCCAAGGAGAACCATCATGGCTATCAATTCCGTCGCCGTCGTCGCCGACCTCGGCGAGAGCTTCGGCAACTACACGATCGGAGACGACGAGTCGCTCCTCGGCCTGGTCTCGGCCTCCAACATCGCGTGCGGCTTCCACGCCGGCGACCCCCGGGTCATGGACCAGACCGTCGCCGAGTGCGTGGCCCGCGGGATCGAGCTGGGCGCGCACCCCGGCTACCCCGACCTGGTCGGCTTCGGCCGCCGGCTGATCGAGGCGTCGGAGGAGGAGATCCGCACGGACGTGCTCTACCAGATCGGGGCGCTCGACGCCTTCGCCCGGGTGCACGGCGGAACGATCAGCCACGTGGCCCCGCACGGACGGATGGGCTCCATCGCGCAGACGGACGTCAAGCACGCCCGCGCCATCACCGACGCGGTCGCCGCCTACAACAAGGACTACATCGTGGTCTGCCAGCGCGGCGTGCTCGCCGAAGAGGCGGAGAAGCGCGGCCTCAAGGTGGCGTACGTCTTCCTCGCCGACCGGGGCTACGGAGATGACGGCTGGCCGGTCCCGCGCTCGCACGAGGGCGGCCTGATCTACGATCCGCAGCTGATCGGCGAGCGCGTCGTCCAGGTGGTGAAGGAGGGCACGGTGCGCTCGGTCACCGGCAACGTCGTGCCGCTCGGCCACGACGCCGACGTGCTGCTCCTGCACGGCGACCACCCGAAGGTGCTGGAGAACGGCACCGTGCTCCGCAAGGCTCTGGCCGACGCCGGCATCGAGGTCACCGGCCTGCAGGACGTGCTCCGCGAGAAGGAGGCGGCGCCGGCCCTCTGAGGCCGTCGCTCCGGCATCATGAATGCACCGCACCAGCTCACCGTCGCCGTCGAGTCCTTCGGGGACTCGGCGGTGATGGTGACCATTCCCCGGGGAGACGCGAGCCGTCGCCGGGCGGACATCATCGACTTCCGCGACCGGCTGCTCGCCCGCCGCCCGCACGGCGTCATCGACGTGGTGTCCGGGCTCGAGTCGCTTCTCGTGGAGTTCGACCCCCTCGACACGGCGCCCGAACACATCGCCTACGCGGCGACGCTCCTGGCGGACCTTCCGGCCGCAGAGGCGGCCGGAGCGGCCCGCGCGCCACGGCACTTCACCATCCCCGTGGTGTTCGACGCGGAGACGGGCCCCGACCTCGCATCGGTCGCCGCCGAGGTCGGCGCGACCGTCGACGAGGTCATCGCAGGGATCGGCGGTTCGACCTTCACGATCTCTCTGCTCGGCGCCGCGATGGCCCCGATGATGGACGGCCTGCAGCTCGCCCGACCGGTCCGCCGCCGGGACGAGCCGCGCACCGACGTGCCGCCGGGCTCGATCATGATCGCGGGCACGAACGCCATCATCCAGCCGTTCCCCGGCCCGACCGGATGGCGCGTCGTCGGCAGGACGCCGCACACCATCGTGGACATCACGCGGGAGCAGCCGGTCTCGTTCGCAACCGGCGACACGGTGACGTTCGCTCCCGTCGACCACGCCGACGCCACCCGGCTGGACGGCGCCTTCCTGCTCCCGGACGGCGGTGCAGCATGACCATCTCCCTCGACATCACGGCCACCGGCTGGATCACCACGCTCCAGGATCTGGGCCGGCGCGACACCGAACAGCTCGGCGTCCCGACCGGCGGGGCCGCGGATCAGCATTCGGCCTCGGTGGCCAACATCCTGGTCGGCAACCCGCGCGACGCCGCCCTCGTCGAGAGCCTCGGGGGCGAGTTCGCGTTCGTCCCGGACGCCGACATCCTGCTCGCCGTCACGGGCGCGCCCGCCGAGGTCACCGTCGGTCACGCCCATGTCGACGCCTGGACCCCGGTGGTCGTCCCGGCGGGCTACGAGGTCCGCATCCGCGACACGCACATCGGCACCCGCGTCTACGTCGCCGTGAACGGCGCAATCGCGACCGAGCGCTTCCTCGGCAGCGCCGCACCGGACCCGCGGATGGGCTTCACCCAGGCGATCGCGCGCGGCGCGACCCTCCGGCTCGAGTCCTCCTTCCTCGGCTTCCGGCACGACTACTTCGATCAGACGCTGTTCCGGCTGCCGGTCCCGGTGATGCGGTTCGAGGACGGGCCCTGGACGATCGACATCGTCGAGAGCGCGGAGCTGGACGGCATCCGCGGCATGCGGGACCTGCTCGGATCCTCCACGTACACCGTCACAGACCGGTCCAACCACGTCGGCCTCCGCCTCAACGGGCCGGTCGCGCATCCCGACTCCGACGAGGAGATCGTCTCCCACGGCGTCCCGATCGGCGCCCTCGAGGTTCCGCACTCGGACGAGCTGATCGTGCTGGGGCGCTACCGGAGCCTGACGGCCGGCTACCCGATCGTGGGCTTCGCCACCCGGGCGTCGCTGCCGGTGCTCGGCCAGGCCGGGCCGGGGCGGGAGCTGCGCTTCCGCTGGGTCGACCGGTTCGAGGCCGTCCGCCACCAGTCGCAGCGCGAGGGGGAGCTCCGCACGCTCACCACCGCGGTGACCGACGCCTTCGAGGCGCTCGGTTTCGCGAGCACCGTCCCGGTCGCGGGCTGACCGCTCCCGGAAGCATGACGGCCCCGGCCGTCCGAAAGGAAACACCATGACCACCCCTCTGACCGGCCGCGTCGCCGTCGTCACCGGCGCCGGAAGCGGCATGGGAGCGGAGACCGCGCTGCTCCTCGCACGCGACGGCGCCACCGTCGTCCTCGTCGGGCGCCGCCAGGACGCCCTCGAGGCGGTCCGGCAGCGCATCGTGGACGAGGGCGGGTCGGCGGCTGTCCGCGCGCTCGACATCACGGATTCCCAGGAGGTCGACCGGCTGATCACGTCGGTCCGGGACGAGCACGGTCCCGTCGACATCCTCGTCAACAACGCCGGCAGCGCCTCCACGGTCCTCAACCCGCAGTGGCTGCCGCAGGAGGAGTGGCGTCAGGTCCTCGACGTGAACCTGACCGCGGTGTTCCAGCTGACCCAGGCGGTGCTGCCCGACATGCTGGCGCGCGAGACGGGCACCATCGTCACCGTCTCATCGCTGGCCGCCGTGAACCCCAACCTCCTGGGCGGCGCGGCGTACGGGGCGGCCAAGGCGGGCGTGCGGAACTTCATGACGTTCCTGCACAACACCTTCCGCAACCAGGGCCTGCGCGCGATCACGGTGCTCCCCGGGGAGGCGGACACCCCGATCCTCGACAACCGGGCCCGCCCGCCGGCGCCCGAGGAGCGGCAGAACATGGTGCAGCCGGAGGACGTGGCGCGGGCCATCGAGGTGGCCGTCACCCTCCCGCAGCGCGTCGTGCTGCAGGAGATCGTGGTCGCCCCGACCCGCCAGCGCGACACCGCAGCCGATCTCGAGATCAGCCGATGGGCCGGCGCCCCGGCGCACGCTCGCCCCGCAGACTGAACCAGCAAGGAGCACGACATGACGTTCACCACCTCAGCACCCCTCACCTTCTCCGCCTCGGACGCGGTCGCCCGCATCGTCGCGGCCTCCCGCCGCGTGCAGCAGCCGAGCTCCTCCGGGAGCCTCGTGTCGCTGGCGATGGGCGAGCCCGACTTCGACACGCCCGAGCAGGTCACCGAGGCGGCGATCGCTTCGCTTCGCGCCGGCCGCACCCACTACTCGCCGCTCCTGGGCGAGCCGGCGCTCCGGGAGGCCCTGGCGTCCAAGCTCGAGGGGATCGCCGGCGCGCCGGTGTCGGCCGCCGACGTCCTGATCACCCAGGGCGGCACCGCCGGTCTCGCCGCGAGCATCCTGAGCATCGTCGACCCGGGCGACCGCGTCGTCATCCCCGACCCGA
The DNA here is from genome assembly GCA_023390155.1 of Actinomycetes bacterium. Classification (GTDB taxonomy): domain Bacteria; phylum Actinomycetota; class Actinomycetes; order Actinomycetales; family Microbacteriaceae; genus Leifsonia. The sequence goes on from JAEWDJ010000447.1 coordinate 5,882, forward strand.
CCTACTCTCTGTACGCGGACCTCGTCAGCATGGCGGGAGGCGTCGTCGTCCCGGTTCCGCTGGCCGACGACCTCCACTGGGACCTCGACCGGCTCGCGGAGGCGCTCGTCGGCGCCCGGCTGTTCGTCTTCTGCAACCCCGTCAACCCGACCGGCATCGTCCACAGCCGCGCCGAGCTGGAGGCGCTCGCTGGCATGGTCGAGGGCACCGACACCATCGTGGTCTCGGATGAGGCATACGCCGACCTCGACTTCACCGGTGAGCCCTTCACCTCCGCCATCGCCATCCCGGCGCTGCGCGAGCGCACCATCTACTGCCAGACCTTCTCGAAGAGCTACGCCATGACCGGTTGGCGCGTCGGCTACCTCTGGGGCCCGTCCGAGCTCATCGCGGCGGCCGCCCGCGTGCACGGCACCTTCAACGGCTCGATGAACACGGCCGCACAGGATGCGGCGCTGGTCGCCGTCCAGACCGGTGACGACGATGTGAAGCGGATGCGGGAGGCGTACGAGCGGCGCGGCCGGCTGATGCGGGAGGCGCTGGCCGCGATCCCCGGCCTGCAGCTCAGCAACGTCGAGGGCGCGTTCTACCAGTTCCCGCGATACGACCTCGACGTCCCGTCGGTCGAGGCGGTGGCCTTCCTCCGCGAGCACGGTGTGGCCGTCCGCCCGGGCGCGGAGTTCGGTGCGAACGGCGAGTTCCACCTGCGGCTGTCGTACGCCGCGAGCGACGATGCGATCGTGCGCGGCGTCGAGCGTCTCGGGAGCGGGCTGGAGGCTCTGCGCGCCTCTCGCCGCTGAGATGCGCAGCGACACGGACCGCAACCGGCGACGGCTGGTGGCCGCCGCCGGCGTGGTGGTCGCGCGGCGCGGCCGGCACGTCAAGATGGCGGACATCGCCGAGGAGGCGGACGTCTCGGCGGCCACGGGCTACCGTCATTTCGGCTCCGTCGATGAGGTTCTCGCCGAGTTCCGCTACGGGGTCGGGCGGACGCTGCTCGAGTACAGCGACGCCTGCGAGGAGGCCGGGCTGGGCCTCCTGAGGGCGGTCAGCCGGCGGTGGGTGGAGCTGGTCGTGGCGCACGGCGCGGCGATGATCCACACGCGCTCAGAGATCGGCTACCTGGAGCGGTTGCGGGCGGGCGCGACGTACGTCACCGTGCAGGCCGACGCTCTGCGGCGGCCGATCGCCGAGGCCGCCGCCGAGCTCGGCGTGCCGGATCCCGCCGAGCACGGCATCTTCCTGTGGAACCTCCTGTTCGACCCGCGGGAGATCACGGACCTGATCACGACCGTCGGGCTCACGGAGGAGCAGGTGAGCCGGCGCCTGGTCGGCGCCTTCTGTGCCGCCGTCGCGGGCTGGCGGGCGGGCCCCGTCCCGAACTGGGAACAGAATCGCAACTGATAGGGTGAACCCGTTTTCGGGCGACGTCATCTGCCGAGTGGAGGCCACGTGCGAAGCGACACCGAACGGAACCGTCGCCGGCTCATCAAGTCGGCCGCGTTCCTCGCGAGCCGGCACGGATCCGACGTGAAGATGGCCGACGTCGCCGAGCGGGCCGAAGTCGCCACCGCCACCGCCTACCGGCACTTCGGCTCGGTGGACGAGATCCTCGCCGAGTACCGGTTCGATGTCGGTCTGCGCCTGCTGGAGTTCAGCCAGAAGAGCGACCTGAGCGGCGTCGAGCTCCTGTCGGCCGTCAGCCGGGAATGGGTGCGCCTCGTCGTGAAGCACGGCGGTTCGATGGTCCACACGCGTTCCGACGAGGGCTATCTCGTCCGCCTGCGCGCCGGCGCCCGCTACCTGACCGTTCAGGCCGACGCGCTGTCACGACCGATCACCGAGGCGGCCGCCGAACTCGGGATCGACGACCCGGGAGACGAGGGGCTGTTCCTCTGGAACATCCTGTTCGACCCCCGCGAGATCTTCGACCTGCTCCGCACGGTGGGTCTGACCGAGGAGGAGACGGCCCGGCGTCTGGTGGGAGCGCTGTGCGGGGCGATGAAAGGCTGGGCGGAGAGCCGCGGGCGCGGCTGATCATCTCGCCTGCTGGGATGACGCCTCCCGGGGGTCACGCCTCTCGGGCGCTCGCGGCGGACTGCTCGACGAGCTGCGAGAGCCCCCAGTCGCTCGCGCTGAGGACGAAGGTCACCCGCCGACCCGAGCACCCGGCGAGGTGGAAGCCCAGACGCTGGGCCAGCCTGGCCGAATGAGTGTTGGTGCGGTCGATCACCGCCGTGACGAAACACGCCCCGAGCTCGGTGAACGCGAGATGGAGCAGTGCTCGTGCCGCCTCCGTGGCGTAGCCGTTGCCGCCCTCTTCGGTGAGTTGGAGCCAGCCGATCTCGACCGTTCGCGTCTCGGCCGGGATGGTCCGCAGGTGCAGTGAGACATCCCCGATCACGCGGCCCGCTCGCTCGATGGCGAGCACGAGGAAGTCGCCCGGCACCCTGAGCACGGTGCGCCGGGCCCGGTCCTGGAGGTGCGCCGTCGCGGTGTCCGCGGTCCGCAGCGGCCAGTCGAGCCCCTGCCGGATGGCCTCGTCGTCCTCGACACGGAGCCAGTCCGATCGGTCCGTCATACGGTAAGGGCGAAGGCGGAGTCGCGGAGTCTCCACCTCGCGTGCCACGAACGGCCGGGGCAGTCCGGTGGTTCCGCGCAGCGCGCGGAGCGCGGCGACGAGACGGTGCCGGGTGGTTCGTGAAGCGTCTGGGGTCATGGTGCTCCTCTCCTGCCTGGAGGGTAGGAAGCCACCTCATGCGTTTGCTATGTGAATCCCGTGCCGATCCTGGGCGATGCTTCGGCGACCGTCTTGGAATGGCGCCAGACTCCCTCAGCGCCTCTGCACCTCGGCGTGGCAGGCCCCAGGTCGGTGATCACGATCAACGAGGCCGTTAGTGCGGATGCCCTCGCCCCGGCTCGCCGCACTCCACGCGGCGGTGCGCGCGAGGGATCTGTTCGGATGCCGATGGGATCGCGCCGACGGTCGAGCTCTTTCTGGTTGTTTATAGTCGTTTGTATACGTATATAGTCGTAGGCATGACCGATTTCCTCAGTGTGAACGAAGCCGCGGAGAAGCTGCGCGTGCAGCCGCGGACCGTGCGCGACTACATCCATGCCGGCCGACTGCGAGCGGCCCGGATCGGGAAGCAGTACCGGATCCGCGTCGAGGACCTCGACATCCTCTCCCGGGGTGGGGCGGAGGCGATGCCCGCCGCGCTCGAGGGAGCGGGGGAGGGTGCCGGCCCGTCGGCCGCAGCGGGCGCCTCGCTGGCCACGGTCATCCTCGACATCGACACGCGCGACGCCTCGGTCGCCGAGCGCGTCACCTCGCTCGCGACCGCGCGGGGCTTCGGGGCAGGCGTCGACCTCCACCTGACGTCTGTCGCGGGGACGAGCGCGATCAAGATCATCCTGACCGGCCCGATCGGCGGCGTCCTCGACACCGCGGCGGCGGTCCGGCGCGTGGTGGAGCTGACCCATGACTGACGCGGCGAAGACGTTCCGGACGTCGGCCGGCGAGCAGGCCGTACGGCACGCGTACGACGACACGGTCGCGCGGCTGCTCCCAGGCGCGGAGCGGGTCCACGCCGAGACCTCGACCGGAGCGGTGCACGGACTCGCGATCGGACCGGCGAGCGCGCCACCGGTCGTCCTGCTCCACGGCTCGGGTGCGACCTCCATCGGGTGGGCGGCGGAGCTCGCGGACCTCGGCCGCGACCATCGGGCGATCGCCCTCGACCTGCCGGGCGAGGCCGCGGCCCCGGCCGGCACGCGCCTCCCGCTCGAGCCCGGCGTGCACGCGTCCTGGTTCGCGGAGGTGCTCGCGGCGCTGGGC
>JAEWDJ010000499.1 GCA_023390155.1 Actinomycetes bacterium
CGCGGCCGGCGCACGCCGAACCGGTGGAGGAACTTCCCCCGATCCCGGCCGCGCCGCCGAGCGCTCCGACCACGGAGATTCCGGAAACGATCTTCCTGGATCCCGTGGCCGACCTCAGTGTTGCGAGCACCATTCAGAAGCAGCCCGTCGCCACTCAGGGCCTCCGAGGCGTGCTCTCCAAGCTTGGAATCAAGGTCGAGCCGGGAGCGCGTGAGCGCGCCATGCTCGACGCGGCCGAGGCGCTGCGCCGCGACGAGGAAGTGATCCGGCAAGCCACTTGGCCCGGCCCTCGCGCGATCCTGGTAGGCAACAAGAAGGGCGGCACCGGTAAGACGCCGGTAGCGCTCATCGTCGGGGGAGTGCTGGCCGCTGTTCGCGGGGGCTCGGTCGCAATCATGGAAGTGTCGGACGACCCGGGCGCTCTGACGTTCCGCGCCGAAGGTAACCCCTCGCTTGGCATCGGTGAGCTGGTGCGCGACGTCGAGCGCATCACCAACGCCGGCCAGCTCGCCGGCTACACCGCGCCGCAAACGTCGTTCGCGTCCGTTATCGGGACGGTCGGGCGGCGGCCGCGCCTCACCCGTGAGGATGTGGTCGCCGCGGCGGGAGTGATCGACGAGTTCTACTCGATCCGCGTCATGGACTCCGGCAATCAGCCGTCGTCCAGCGCGTTCGAGGGCGCGGTGGATACCGCCGACGCCCTGGTCATCCCGGTACTGAATGCGGGCGATGCCGTACTCGAGGCGGTCGCAATGGTCGAGGAACTGCGCGCCAGCGGCGAGAGGGGAGCGCAGCTGGCGGACAACGCGATCGTCATTCGACTCACGGACGGCCGCCCGGAGCACCCGCAGGTCATTGAGCGCGTCAACCGCATCATCGACGGCATGCACGTGCGCGAGGTCTACCACGTGCCCTACGACGAGCACATTGCCGAGCGCGGACAGATCACCCTCAGCCGGCTCTCGCCGGCCACCCGCGCGGCCTTCACTGCGGCGACAGCCGGTGTCGTGAAGGCCCTGAAATCAACCGCCCGCTAGGTCCAAGGAGAACACCATGCACGAACTCGCTCACCACCTGATCGTCCACGCGATCGACAACCCTCTGGACGGCGTGCTGCCGAACTTCTCCGTGTTCGGCGTCGAATTCGATGCCCTCTGGAAGAAGCTCATCGCCGGCATCTGGGGAATCTGCATCATCATCGCGATTGCGTTCCTCGCTATCGGCCTGACCGGCATGGCCGGATCGTCCGAGGGCGGCGGGAACGCAATGGCCTACAAGTCGGCGCGAACCAAGGCGATCTGGGCGGGAATCGCTCTGCTGTGCCTCGCGGCCCTGGCAGTGATCGTCGGCGGCATTCTCGCCATTGCGGGGTAAGCACATGACCGACGCACCACGCCCTATCCGGACGCGGCCTAGCTGGCCGTGGATCGTCGGCGCACTGGCGCTACTGGTCGTCCTGGTGGTTGTGTTCGCTCTGACCGCCCCGCGAGGCGGCGACGATCGAGCGCTCCCAGCGACCAACACCCCGGCGCCTACGGCGACCACTGACGCACCCGGTGCGGCGGTCAGCGGATGCATCGGCGGACGTGAGCGCGACGCTGCCATGCTTGTCGCCGCCCAAAAGGCGGCCCCACACACGGAGAACGGGGCGGCAAGCTTCGCGGCCGCGTTTGTTCGGTGGCTGTACCAGTACCCCACTCCGCCCGGATCCGATGTTCAGACGGTGGCGCAGCGCATCTACTCGGCCGACGCCGACGCACAAAAGGTCATCGACTACCTCGCTAGCTCGCCAAACCTGTCCGGTGGACTCGTGCCGGATAACCAGCCGTTCTACGTATCCACGGTTCCAGGGGTCTATTACATCGAGTCCGCTGTCCCCAACAAGGTGTCGGTCTCAGTCGGCGGGGGCCTCGTGACGGACGGCGCGCTTAGCGCGACGCTGCGCGAGTCCATCACCGTGACAGCTCAATGGGAAAACGGCGCATGGCACGTCGTCGAGTCCAAGGGGACGAGGACCACCCAAGACCTGTTCGCGATCGGAACCGCATTCAGCGGGGGTTGCTGACCATGTTCCGTGTAGAAGGCAGTGGCAACCCGATCGGTGACGCTATCGGAGGCATCGGAGACGCGATCGGCGGGGCAGTGCAGACCGCCAATTTCTTCTCCGACCCGTTCGGAAATATGTACAAGTCGTTCCGCGACTCCGCCGTGTCGCTGTCACGGGACGTGCTGCCCGTCGTCACCCAGGCGACGATGCCGGACCTCACGATGGACTGGTTCATCAACGCCTACAAGGTGTCGTTTGCTCTGGCGGTCCTCGTGCTCGCATTCACGCTGCTGCCGCAGTTTGTGCGTGTCGCCCGGGGAACGCAGTCCGGCCGTGAGCTGGGCGAGTCGCTAGCGTTCTACGGACCGTTGTTCATCATCGGGGCGATGTTCGGGCCATTGCTTGGATCGACGTTGGTCAAGGTGGTGCACGCGCTCAGTACCGACCTGACGCGGTGGGCGTTCTTCGACACCAACGACAATCTCGTGGCGTCGTTCACGAAGATGCTCGACCAGGGCGACGCGGCCGGGATCGCCGGGGGTGCGCCCGTCGCGGCGTTCCTGATGTTCTGCGCGTGGATTTCGTTGCTCATGGCGATCGCAGTGATGCTCGTGCTGCTGGTCGTGCTCTACTTCGCCGGCGTGCTGTTCCCGCTCGGCTACGTCTGGATCGTCGACCCGCAGCGGCGCAAGACGGGCTGGCGGCTCGTCGGGCTGTTCATCGGCGTGATGCTCGCGCATCCGCTGCTGTTCTTCATGCTCGGAGTCACGTTCCACTGGATCGGGGCGGGCGTCGAGACGTTTGGGGATCACCTGAACGTGCAGCGCCTCGCGCTGCTCATTTCCGGCGTGCTGGCGATGCTCATTGCGACGTTGAGCCCCATGCTGCTGATGAAGTTTGCTCCGGTGATCCCGGCATCCTTCGGGGGGAGCAACGGACCGAGCATGCAGCCGGGGCAGTGGGGCTCCAACGACATGCGAGACGCCACTCAGAAGTACGCACCGGAATCTCGGCAGGGTGGCAAGTCCACCGACTCGGCAAGTGCACCGTCGCCGGCCGAGGACGCGCCGAGCGTCAAGGGCAGCGGCGGCCTGGGCGACTTCGCAGGGGCCGGCGCAAAGGCGGGTACGAGCGCAGGCAGCGCGGGCGGATCGGCCGCGGGAGCGGGCGCAGCTGGTGCTGGTACTGGTACTGGTGCTGGCGCGGCCGGAGGCGCAGGGGCCGGCGCTGCTGGTGCCAGTGCTGGGGGACTCGCCGCCGCTGGGGCTGCGGAGTCCGCTACCGGCGTTGGTGCAGCGATCGGCGTTCCGACGCTCATCGCTGCTGGCGCTATGGCAGCCGGACAGGCAGCCGTCGACAAGGCTCAGGAGGCGGGCGCTATGGCCGCTGAGGCGGCCGATTCGGACGAGGGGGCACAGTGAGCAACGCGGCGCAAAACACGATGGTCGAGCGGCAGCTGGGTGGCGAGGCCGGCCACCGTTCCTTCTTCGGCGGGGCCGGCAAAGGCCCACGAAACATCCTGCTCGCTCTGTGCGGGGTGGGCATGGTTGTCGGCACGCCGTTCTTCGGAGCGACCGCCGTTGTCGTTGCGATCATCGCCGCGGCGATCGTGTTCCTGGTCACCGCTCGCACGCACCGCGGGTCGATTCTCGACCGCCGCGAGCGGCGCGTGCGTTGGAAGGACCGTCGCCGCGCCGGCATCGACCGCTACACGCCCTTCGACGTCGCGCGGTGGGACCAGCTGACGCAGCTGACCCAGGACAAGACCGTCAGCAAGCAAGACCGCTGGGCGGCCGCACGCGACCTTGCGGCCATGCGGACCATGCCGGACGGCGCGGACGGGATGGGGTGGCTCCAGATGGGCCGTCGCGAGCCGGGAATTGCCTGGCATGCCCCGATGGGGGAGAAGCCCTACCTCTCCGTCGTGTTCACCGTCACCGGGCAGCTGCGCGGCGCGGAGCCCAACTCCGTCGCTCGTCGAGCGGCCGAGGCGTTCGGGGAGTTCCTGGCATCCCGCGCAGCCCCGTCGAGCCTGCTGCGCCGCGTGCAGGTAACCACGCGAGTGCTGCCGCCCGACAACGCGTTCAACGCGGCATGGGCCGAGGTCAGCCTGGACCCGACGATCCCGACCAACCACCCCGCCGTGCTGTCCTACGGCGACGTGCTGCGCACGACCGGCCGCGACGCAATGGTGCAGCGGCACACGATCACACTGTGCTGGCCGATCGACGCAGAATTCGTCGACGTCGCCAAAGGATACGGGGAGGGCCGCGACGGTTGGCGCGACCTCATGCGCCGCGAAATCGAGTCCGCGGAACGCGGCCTCCGCGCTGCACGCTTGGGCGATGTTGCCGTGCTGACCGCACGGCAGACTGGCGCGCACATCGTGCACGGTCAAAACCCGTTCCACCCGATCGACCAGCCCGTCGACGACCCCGGGAAGCTCGGCGTCGCCTCGCACGACGAATACTCCGCGCACATCGTCACGGCCACCAACCCCGAGACGGGCGCAGAGGTCGAGTGGTGGCACCGCACGGCCGCGATCAAGGCCGAGAACCTCGCCGTGGGCAAGCGGTCGCAGCTGTGGATGCTTGACCTGCTGATCGGGTCGGAGCTGCACTTCCTCCGCACGGTGTCATTCCATCACCAGCTGATCCCCGCATCCGAGGCCCGCGCTGCGGCACGGCGCGACCTGGTGCGCGACCAAGCAGCGCAGATGAACGACGCCGAAAAGGGCCGGCTCGCCAACGACGAAACCCACGTGAACAAGACCGCCGCGCAGCTGCGGAACGCCGACCTTGGGTACGGCTCCCGCCACCACGGGGACAGCTGGATCGGCTACGTCACGATCACCGAGACAAGCCGTGACCGGCTACAGATCGCCTCCCGCCAGTTGGAGGAAGTCTGCGAAAACGGGCTCGGCATCGAGCACCTGGACTGGCAGGACAGCTACCAATCGGCGGCGTCCGGGACGACGTGGCCGATCGGTCGCGGCATCCAGACCGAGAAGCCCTCCGTCACCAACCGCGTGTACCGGAAGCTGGCCGGCAAGACGAACAAGGAGGCGCTATGAGCGAGCACAAGGCCGACAGCACCAAGACCGGTATGTGGTCGCTGCCCGTTCTGCGGAAGTTCGCGCCGCCCGAGGAAGTGAAGGTCGACGAGAGCGGCCGCACCGAGGGCAAAGACGAGCTGCTGCCGTGGAATGTCCCCGGCACGCAGCTGCGCGCCCGCAGCGGCCGTGCGGGCCGCGGCTTCTACGCCCCCGCACTTCGGGGCGCGCCGTCGACCACACGGCAGGCCGAAGTGCTCAACTCCGCCGTGATCGGCGCACCCACCGGGACCAGCGGCATCGTCACCGGCCGCGACGTGCTCTCCAAGACGTCGATCGCACACGACCCCGTGACCGCCTACAACGCGCGGCCGCGGTTGGTGTCGAGCCCCAACGTCGTGGTCATGGGCGACGTCGGCTCCGGCAAGTCGAGCTTCATCAAAACCGCGCTCGTTGCCCGCCCCCTCATCATGGCGAAACGACGCGCGACCGTGTTCGACAAGAAGGACCGAGCGGGGGAGGGTGAATACTCCGAGCTCGCACGCGCGTTCGGAGCCGAGCCCATCAAGTTCACCGACGACGGCACCGGTACCCGGCTCAATCTGCTGGATCGGATGATTAGCCACGGAACCGGGGCATCCGGCCAGCTGCGCCTACTGAAAGTCGTCACGCGGCTCGCCCGCAACGACAACCCGCTCGACGAGTGGGAGGAAGAAGCGCTGCGATCCGCGCTGCGGATCACGCTGGGCCGGTTCGAGGACGGCCGCGTGCCGACCCTGGCCGACGTGCTGCCGGCGCTCGCGTCGACCACCGCGGACAGCGACTACGCGCAGCACTCGCCCCAGGCGCGCGACAAGCTGCACCAGGCCGGCCTCTCCGTGCAGTTCACCCTCAACACCCTCTTGGACGACTACGCCGGCCTGCTCGACGGCGAAACCTCCAAGTCGGTCGACCTCGCGCACAAGCTCACCAGCTGGGACATTTCCCAGCTGCCCGACGATGGGCCCTCGGTGCCGATCGTTATGGCGATCGGCCACATGTGGCTGCTCGGGCGACTCCGCAACGATCGCGGCTGGCACACGACATGCGTGTACGAGGAAGGCTGGCACATCGCGGCCGGCCCCTCGGCTTCGCTCGCAAGGGCAAATCAGAAGCTCTCCCGCGGACTCGGGCTCTCCAACGTGTTCGCGTTCCACAAGGGCACCGACATTCCGGCCAACTCGCCCGGTATGGCGATGGTGCAGGAGGCCCAGTCGATCTACGTCTACCGGCAGTCCCGCTACGAGGACGCGCTGTGGTGCCAGCAGACGTTCAACTTCGCCCCGGAGCGGGCGCAGGACATTACGCAGCTCAGTGACGGCCACCACTACTTCAAGTACGGCACGCACGTTGAAACGCTCGTGCGGCACATCCGGTCGGATTGGGAGACCCAGATCACCAACACCGATGAGGGCATGGAAGGAGCCGCGGCCGCGGTGCTGCGGGGCACGTAGATGGGCTGGAAGAGCATCACCGCCGCCGGCATCACCGTTCTGGTGATGTTCGGCGGTGGGTTGTTCATGTCCGGCGCACAGGCCAGCGGATGCGGCGGCGGCCAGGTCGACGCGACCACCGCCACCAGCAGCCAGCCGATAGCCGGCTACTCCGGCGACCAGCTCGCCAACGCTGCGGCGATCATGAACGCCGCTACCGGGCTCGGACTCGACGCCCAAGCACAGGTCATCGGCGTCATGACCGCAATGGGCGAATCCGGCCTCCGGGTGCTCGACCACGGCGACCAAGCCGGCCCCGACTCCCGCGGACTGTTCCAGCAGCGCGACAACTGGGGGAGCCTCGCGGATCGAATGGACCCCACCAAGTCGGCGGTGCTGTTCTTCCAACGACTCATGCAGGTACCCGGCTGGCAGGCGATGCCGCCGACAATGGTCGCGCACACCGTGCAGGTGAACGCCGACCCCAACCACTACACGAAGTTCTACCTCGCGGCCGCGCAGGTCGTGCAGGCGCTGGCCAGCAACGGCGGCGGCACGCCCGGATGCGCCGTAGGCGCCGATCAGGTGCCGCTCGCACAAGAACTCGTGAAAGCCGCAGACGCCGGCCAGCTCCGCGGCCTGGTGCCCGACCACATCAAAGAGATCCGCTGGATTGCCCAGGGCAAGAGCGTCCCGGACTGTGGGATCGACACGCGCGTGTTGCAGACCATCGTGCTCGCCGTCCGCACCTTCAAATCGGTGGGCGTCTCCGACATCAACCGCAAGTGCACCGGCCAGATCGAAGGAGCCGGCACCGAGTCCGCCCACTATAAGGACGGCGGCGGCCACGCTGTCGACTTCTACATGATCAACGGCACGCCACTGACGGGGGCGGACGGGTACTCGCTGCGCCTGATCGGCATGCTCGACCCGATCGTGCCCACGGGCTCCCGGGTCGGACAGAAGGACATTCGCGCAGCGGCCGGCGTGACGATCGCCACAACGAACTTCGGCCAGATCGACGACACCGGCAACCACCTACACATCGACTTCCTAAACGCCAAGGGCGCTCTACTCGGGAGCCCCGCGTAAAGCTGTCATAGAACCTGACACGTACGTGTCAATTGCCGTGAGGAAGTGAACGACCAATGGGAAGCGTAAGCGCATACGAATCCGCGAAGGGGCGACGATATCGGGCGCGATGGCGCGACCCGTCGGGTCAGCAGCGTGAGCGTCGTGGCTTCGTCACTAAGAGGGAGGCACGCCTCTACGTCGCATCGGTCGAGGTCGCGGTGTTTCGCGGCTCTTACGTCTCTCCGGAGGAGGCGCGTGTGACGGTGGGGGAGTTGGCGAAGGACTGGCTTGCCAATAAGGAACAGGCGCTGAAACCGTCCAGTTTTGCGCCCATTAAGACCGCATGGCGGGTGTACGTCGCGCCTCGATGGGCCACCACGCCTATCGGTGCAATCCGGCCCTCTGCTGTTGAGAAGTGGATTCGAGAACTCAGCCAGGGCGAAGCGGTGACGGCTCGAATACGCCCTACCAGCGGCCGCAAGCCGCGGTCTCACAGCGTGGTTCTTCGTGGTGTCGGGATACTTGCTGGAATCCTCGACGTAGCCGTTCGAGACGCGCGGATCATTTCAAACCCGGCGCGAGGCACCAGCAATCTGCCGAGGAATGACTGGAAGCAGCGGCGTCGATATCTCACTAATGATGAAGTGTTCCGATTCGCGAGCAGCGCTCCCGACCGCATGCGAAGCACCCTGATTCTCACTCTTGCGTATACCGGTATCCGCTGGGGCGAGGCGGTCGCGCTCACGGTCACCGACGTCAACCTCGCACGTCGCCGGCTCGAAATCTATCGAACCGCAACCGAAGTCGAAGGGGTCATGCATATCGGCGCTCCAAAGAGCTGGCAGGCACGGTCGGTGCCCTTCCCGGCTTTCCTTGAACCTCTTCTAGGAGCGCTTACCGAGAACAAGAAGTCGGCCGAACTGGTTTTTCCGGCCCCGAATGGAGGCTTTCAGTCACGGCCAGGGACTGCCCGCAGTGGGCAGTCCTGGTGGCTGACAACGCTGAGAGCTGCTGACCTTGACCACTTCACGCCGCACGCACTCAAGCACACCGCGGCCAGTCTGGCGGTGAGCGCGGGAGCCAACGTCAAAGCATTACAGCGAATGCTAGGTCACAAGTCAGCGGCCATGACGCTCGACACTTACGCCGACCTGTTCGAAGACGACCTCACGACCGTCGCGGATCGTTTGAACGAGCGCGTTCTGTCCGAAGGCCTCGGAGAAGTGTGGGTGGTGTCAAACGACCAGGCCATCCCGTAAGTGCCTCGGTATACTCGGGGGGCCAGCCTCTGTAGCTCAATGGAAGAGCAGTTCCGTCCTAAGGAAACGGTTGGGGGTTCGAGTCCCTTCAGGGGCACCGAAATGAACGTAATCCGGTCCGATGAAAGCACTGACCAGAGTTGGCGACGTTCATGCTGTTGAAAAGCTGTCACCTGACGGAGTGGAATGCCACCGCGGGTGCGGCTGACAACTCATCCGAGACGCCTTCGCCCTTGAGGATGAATCCGGTAGCGAACACAATGAACATTGTTGCCAGTCGATGAGCTTCAAGATCGTGGTCGATGGTTGGAGGCTTGCCCTCACCAACGGTGTTCCCGTTCTCGGGGGCGAAGTAGCCTGCGAGAAATCCGGTCGCATGGGCCCAAGTCGAGTCTTCCCGCCAAAGGCGGTAGATGACGCCGCTGTTCATATCGGTGGATTTTGCAGCTTCAGTTAGGTACTTGACCTGCTTCCAAAGCTCTTTATCGTCAGACGGGGTCAGCGCGAATTCCTCCATCGCCGCGACGTCGATGAGAGATTCGAGGCCCATCTCTTTCATGTGCCTATCGGTCGTTGTCTCGGTTGCACGGCCGTGGGCGAGCATCGTGTCGACTGCCCCTTCCCGCTGGGACTGAGGCAAGTCGCCGAGCCAGAGCAACCGCAATACGAGCTCCCAGAAAGCTCTGCGATTAGGAGCCGCCGCGTAACCGAGTCCCGAAGCCGTGAGCTGGCCGATTACTCGGCTTTGTTCAAAGGCGGCACGCATCCAGCCGATTGCGAACTGATTGACGTGTGAGAGGGGTGTGGCACTCAAATCGACCGCCAATACGGCATCCGCCGATCGCAGAACGTATTCCGCGTTGATCTGATGCGCAGGGCGCTCCGATTTCGTTCGCCGGTTCTTCTTCGCGTTGCTGCCGCTCACACCAGCAACGCTAGCTTGGACATGGTGTGGCGCCGCAAGCTGGTGACTGTGTGATAGATGAGCACTGCATTCGTCTCCCTGGTGTGGCGGTCAACCTGATCGCAACCGGTTGTGCTTCAAGTGGTGCGTTGGGGAGCGCTGCGTCGATCGGGAACCACGGGCGGAATGCGCTCGAAGTCAATGCTCTTCAGGCCGTTGAGAGCCTGGGTCATCTGCTCCGAGGCCAAGTCTTCGAGGAGCCTCATGGCGAGCCGGAGGAGTTGGCGATGTTCGACCGTAAAGAGGTGGTCAAACGATTGGAACTCGTGAGCGTGGCCACCAACCAATGCCTCAAAGCAGGCCAACTCTGCTGTTTGCAATAGCTCGCGCCCGATCTGAGCGTTTGCGCGAAGAGCTTCCACAAAGTCCACGTACCGGGGTATCCATCTAGGCGGCTCAGACACGATGTCGCGAAGCCGCGGGATCTGCATGTCGTCTCGACTGACGCCGGCTGCTTCGTATCGCCCATGGATGCGGTCCACGACAAGTGACATTACGGCGTCTGCCTGCTCAAGGACTTCCAAAATCTTGCTGTCCGCGCTGCCAACAGTGATCGAACGTTCCAGAAGCGACTCGAGAGCGGGCCGCGAGAGGAATTCCAGGGACTCTGAATCTGTGATCGCGCTGTAGATCAGCGCGATTAGCGCATGGCCGCCGAGAACGATCCCAACCGGAGCCGGGAGCGGCGTTTTCTGCAAAGCGGCTCCTAGGTCCGTTAAGACGCCCAACACCCTACGAGGCGCGAAAATAAAGTCACCTCTGAGGAACGCGACTGCCTCGTTTGAGATCTCAGAGATGTTTCGCAGCAGCTCGTCCGTGCGTCGCTCGGCCAGTGCGCATTCAGCTCCTCCGACGTGTGCGAACCGGTCAGGCATCCATGCGATCGCTGACTCTCTCTCAACCATCCGGGTTAGATCCATCGTTTCAATTTCAAGTTTCTGTGCGATTAGCCGCCCACGCGAGCTGACTGTGTTCCGCACAAGGACTGCCCTCGGATTGCCGACGAAGGCTCGCAGCCCTGCGAGCCAGAGTAAGCGGTCCGGCTCCCCGGATTGGCCGTGGCCTGACTTGCACTCAAGGATTGATCGCGTAGTGCGTAGGCGGGCGTCGACGTCAATGGCCACGACGTCCAGATCAGTGAGGATGTCACGGCCGGCGTCCGCATTCACCCTTACGGGGGTTCGCAGCCGCACGAACGCCCCTTCAGCGAATTCCAATCGTCCTACACGACGCTCCAGCGCTTCACCGGCTGTCTCCGTTTGTGTAGCACGGGCCGTCGTCTTACGGCCGCGGCTGCTCGACCGGGACTGTCGCGCTGCGGGTTCGGCAAGGGGCAGATCGAGTGTGGGCTGCTCCCCATCGGTGTTCGGGTCAGACATTGGGCTTCCTAGACGCGGTTCGCAGCGCCGCGACAAGCTGGGCTAGGTCCTCGTCTCCGGTCGGTGTTGCTGCAGCTAGCCGGGCGCGCTCTCCCTCCACATGACGGTAGGACCGCTGATCGAACAGCCCTCGGACTCCGGTTGACGAGCCACCCTGTCCGGCAGCTTGCCGAGTTTGGAGGATATCCAGAGCAGCCTCCGCAACGTCGACCTGCTTGAGCTCCAGCGCATACCGACCATTCATGGTTCCGGGCACCACGGCGACAATCCCCGCGGTCTCTAGCATGGGATAGTCGGTGCCGATTGGCGAAGCGTTACCGGCTCGCCCCCGTTCGATGAGCCGACGGACGAAGAGCGCAGGGTCGTCTAGCTGGTAGCGAGGATAGGTGGCTGCGTAGACCATAGAACCGACGAGCTGTCGGACATGACCTGACGCATCTCGGGTTCCGCTTCCGAACGCATCCCGACGTAGGTGGGGCGAAAAGAGGAAGGCTCTCTCCTGGTTCTCGCTCGTCACAACCACTGATCGTTCGAGCAGGCCCTGGCTTACTGCAAAATCGATCCATCTGCGCTCGGTGCTCTGTACGTGATCTTGAGGAATCGCAGGATTTGCGCGGACCTCTTCCATTAGAGCCGCGATTTCTTTGCTCGCACGCGAGTCCTGGATCCGCAAAGCGGCGTCGACGGCGGCCTCTTCGTCGACCCAGATGTTCGGGTTGAACACCGCAGTTCGACCATCTGCGCTGTCAACCACACGCACCAGGTTGACCTCGTCTAGGTAACGCAGTGCATTCTCTGCCGCCTCGTCTCCGTGCCCGGCTGCGAGCTGCAGGGCAGCTGTCTTCTCCAAGGGATGGAGGGTGGATGCCTTCAGGAGAGCCATCGCGGCGGCTTGGGTGTTGTCTACATGAGCGATCGCCAAGACCTTATCCCCGGACTCCGACAGCTCGACGATGGGAGGAATAACATCCTCGACCGAGCTGATCGCGCCGTCCTTGTCGCGGTTAACGCGGACCCATCCGAGCAGTTCTAGTGCCGGAAGTACCGACGTGTTGAGATCAAATTTGGAGATACCCGCACTGATCCCGAGCGCGCTGACGCGGTTCGCGGACGATACGCCCGATCCTCGTAAGCGGAAGGCGAGGTCGAGGACCTTCCCGGCGAACTGAAGGCTTCCCAGCGCGGCTGTGGCTGGCGCAACAGTGTAATGGGCTAGGTGGCGGTGCAAACCGACGAGCACCTCAGAATCAAGCATTGAGCGTCTCCAGTTGCTGTCGAGCACTTGAGCACCAGGCCGGCTTCCGGTTGGCAGCGTGTAATGGCTTGGGCCGGACACCTGCTGCCGGCGAACTCAGCCTATGGCGTTCAACTCGGCTCCCGACCGATTGAACGGGCGGGAGCCGTCGTCGCATCTATATGCAGGATCTCGTTTATAGGGATGAGGTGGACACATTAGCGGCGAAGCAATCGTTGCCGCAGAGCGGTCAGATCCTGACCGAACAACTTGCGATCAGCGCTCAAATGATGGGGCTGACCGGCGGGTCGTTCCTCATCACGCCCGGAGAGGTAGCCGAGCACGTCAAGATCCTCTAGCGCGCGGTTCATCGAGTAGGAACTCATCCCTGTAGCGGAAGCGATGTCACGTCGAGTGCACCCCGGGTGCGTCATGACAAACGTGAGCACATTCCGTCGCGGGGGAGATTCCAGAACCCGGAGCGCGCATTCCGCCGCTGTTATTGGTCGGCCCGTAGTCGGATCGATGCGAGACCTCTCGGCCGAGTCCATGTTGGTCACCCTAGCGGCCGCCGCCGACGGCCGTGCTTGGCTAATCAGGCGACAGTACGATGGTTTTCATGAGCGCGAGCGAGGAAGCGACGTCGTCGACGAGCACACTCGACTCGTTCTTCGAAGGGCTGCCGTCGACGCTCACCGTTGGCCAGGCCGCCAACGTGTTCAATCTGAGCGAACACATCATCCGAGAAGCAATTACCGGCGACAAGCCAGGGGAGCGGTTGCCTGCGCTCAGCTTGGGTCGTGGATATGTCATCATCCGGGCCGATTTTGAGCGGTGGATTCGCTCTCGATATTCGGGCAGCTGACGCACGGTCCGCACTCAGACTGACATAATCACTGTTATAGGCGTTTTCTGAGGGACCATCCAGTGGCTTCCGGAGGCGTCACTTTCAGCTGCGGCGAGAGGTCAAAGACTGCAGCTCCGCGTAGATGCCTCCGCCCACAAATCCCAGCAGGGCGCCCAGTAGTAGAAGCATCACTTCACGTTCGGATTCGTACCCATCTCGCTGATAGACGGAGTAAGCCGCCGGCAAGATCGCATCACCCTTAGTCGGTGTCGAGGCGTCTCTTGCCATGAAAGAGGGAGTGCACTTCCAGCTCGATACGACGTCAGAGTCGGCCACTCCGACGCACTCGTCTGAGGTTCTGGCGAAAAGCCTGGCACTGCGGAGCGAGAAGTTGGGGCTCGTGTGGAGGCCATACGCGAGGATCGTCGGATCGATATCAAGGTTGTACTCACTCGTCAGTGGCACGTTGTGTGTCGCTGACTCGTCTTGATCCTTCCCGTCGACCGGCCGCCGGTCGACGGAGAGTTGCATGGCCGGGACATAGGCCCACGCATATGGCCCGGACGTGCCTGATGATTGGGACCACCAGGCGAGGACGACGCTATTTGAATTCGTGCACTTCGCGGTGTCTGACCGCTTGAGGTCGTGCGACCCCTTTACTTCCACTACCCGCCAGCATTCATCGGACTGAATATCCGAACCCGAAGACACTTCGGGGACATCACCTTGGAACGTCAGAGCCGTGGCCCCTCCTGATTCATTAAGAAGCAGCGAGATGTTTTGCGCCTCGGGGCCGACGTCGAGCGTCACCCACACGCGAAGACTGCTAGTCGCGTAGTGGACGGAGTGAATATCACCGGCCAAATAGAGCCAGGCTGATCCGTTACGCGGAGGCTCAGGTGCGGAAGCGGGGAAAGCTATCCGCGCAGCGACAATAGCCGCAAGCACGGCGGCGACCAAGATGCCCCATCTGAGTGAGGGAAAAAGCCATCGCCACCGCCTCCTGACCGGCGGTGAAAGGGGCGGCGGCGCGGGAGACGGTGGTGGCGGTGGTGGCGCCGCGTGAGCACGAGTCCAGGCGGGAGTGCGAAGCCGCACACGAGGGCGCTTGGGCACTCTGGCGGCTACCGGGTCAGAGAGTCGGGACGGTACGGCAGATCGTTCTCTCTGGCGAAGAATTCGGACACGCCGGCCGCGTCCTCCTTTCGTTCGTAGCCGCCGTCGACCACCAGAGCTACGTCATAGGCGCCGTCTGATCGCGGCACGACGGTGAAGTGTGCGTAATCAAGGTGCTCAACCAGATATTCGCGCAGTTGTTCGAGAGTGGGTTTCCGCGGAGCCGTCATGGCCGAATCGTAGCTAGGCAGTGCGGCGCTCGCCCTGGTTCTTCATCATCGCTTCTTGCCCTGTTCGCTCATGGCGAACGTGCTGATAGCGGGTTAGTAGGCCACCGACGAGCTGCGATAGACCGAGTCCGCATCGAGCGCCGATAGGGCCGCCTCCCGAACCTCAGGCCGGGTGAAGTCGAGCACGCGGAGCTGGCCGTCGATGCGCGAGATGGATTCGATTCGGTGAAAGCGATCGCCGTAGGCGGTCGCGAATCGGGCCATGCCTCGCAGTTTGGGCAACGAGTCTGGCAGCCACGCGCCGTGGGGATCCACGATATTGGCGCGGACACCCGTGTCGGTCTCGATGAAGAACACGAAGTCGGGCCGTAGCGTGCGCCAGTCTCCGTGAGCGTCCTGGTAGGCGATGCTGAGGGAGTCGCGGCCGCCGGTTGGGTTGCGGTACCAGCCCAGCATGTCGCCCCGTGCGATTTCGGTGTCGAGAACTGCGATTTCGTCGGGGTTGAGCTTCCCGATTGGAAACATCCCCTCATCGTCCGAAAGCAGGTGAAGCGGTCGGCGTTCCAATAGTTGCGTCGCATCACCGGTGCTGCGGCGGGTTTCCTCTTGGCGATTGCGCGGCATGGCCATGGCGATGAGCTGCGGGTCGGTGCTCATGGCGGTGATTTCCGCGTAGAGGCTTTGCCGCGCCTCGGACAGCTTCTTGATCGCTACTCGATACGTTCCCAGCCACTCAGTCGCGATTGCATCGGCGGCGGCATCCAAGGCCGGGCGTGTCTGTGGGAGCATCCCCAGGGCTGCTACGCGGACGTGTGCATTCCGTAGGTCTTCGTCATCGTCACTGTCAGCAACCAGGTGGTCGATATAGGTGCGGGCGACGTCGGGGGTGACCACTCGCGCACCGTGCCGGTAAGCGTCTTGGATGGCGCGGTCGTCCGCAACTTCGGTCCAGCTGTCGTCGGCGCGAAGCCCGTATCTCGCGCGGCCGCTGACTGTCCCGCCTTCCACGGTGAGGACGTCAGCTTCGGCTTTGTCGACCTCGGCAGCGTACTGCGCGCGAAGTCCGTTCAAGACCCCATGCAACTTGTCGTGAGCGATGCGGCCGGCTTCGGGAACCAGTCCGTCTGCGGCGAGAGCGTGAGCTAGGGACGTCAGGCGCTTGATGGGGCTGGCATGTTTCCGCGGAAGGGTTTCGACCGGCAGGTCTAGGAAGAGCTGCCACACTTCATCCGGGATGACGGGATTGGGCGTCATCAGTTCCGGGTCGATAAGAACTCGCTGCCCGGTATTGGTTCCGTCGTCAACGAGATCGTTGCCGAGAAGTTGCTCGAGTACACGGCTGGCGGTGCTCTTGTCGAATCTCGGGAGGATGCATTCCACGCTATTGAGCAGATCATCGCCTTCGATCCGTCGCGCGAGTGGGGTTCGGACCATCCGGCCGAGCAGCTGTGTGATGTGCGTTTCGTCTTTCGCGGGCCTAAAGCTGACCATGACTTCAGCTCGCGGACAGTCCCAACCCGTGCTGATGGCATCCTTTGCAAGGAGAACGCGGATGTAGGTGGCGTCTTGCACTCGCTCGGGAGAGACGTACGGCACCGTGTAGCTACCGAACGTTTGAGCGCTGTGCTCACCAAATACGTGCGCGATTGCATCGGCCTGAAGTTCTGGCCACTCATCTCGGATGACGGTGATAGCGGCTGCCATCTCGTCGGCGGCGGGCTTGTTTGGAACTTGCAACACGAGAAGGGGCTTTACGTGCTCCGATTCACCCTCCGCCGTGCCATAGGCAGCCCAAGCTTCCGAAAGCGCCTTGATTTTGCGCACTCCGCGGCGGAGTAGGACTGTGCTGAAGTCGCCGGTCTCGGCGGGAAAGTCAAGGACGATGTCGTCTTTAAGCAGTCCGGATTCTTGGATGCGCACGGGGTCCACCGTGATGGTTCTCAGGTGCACCCGGTTGTCCTGCACTTCCGCGCTTCGCATCGCTTCTTCGAAGCGCTGGACGGTGGCCGAGATTCCCCACACGATCGGCATTGCGGGGATTCCTTGGTGACCGTTGATGAGGCGCTTAACGATCGTCGGGGTGTCGTTTGAGCGCTTCCCCATGCCGCGGTGCGCCTCGTCGAGGACCATGTACAACGTGAGGTTGGGGTCTTCAATCGTGCTCTTGATCGTGTCCCAGATGGTGAACGGAACCGTATCGGGATGAGTCTCGAAGCCCGACAGGGTGTTGCTGTCGTCATGCCCGCGCACCAGAAGGCTGGTCTTTGAGAGCTTCGCGGTGTTGAGGAAGTAGACATGGCCGGCCTGGAACTTGGGGTACCGGAACGGATGTTCTACGGTCACCAGTCGATTACGTAGTCGGTCCGATGCCTGGTCTAGCCGGTGTTTCGTTTGCTGGTTGAGGGCGGGGTCGTCGCTGAACCACAGCACGACGGCGCCGGGATCAGTTGAGAGCCCGTAGTCGTCGTTTCCCCAGAAGAGGGATTCGATCACCGCCGCGGCCATCACGGTCTTGCCTGCGCCTGTGGTTGCGGTCAGCGCGACGGACGTGACCCGTTTCCGGCCTCCGTGGTAGAACTCTCGCGCATCGGCCAGCTCGCGCAGAGTGTCACCGACAGCGTCTGCCTGGTAATCCTTCAGGGTAAAGCGCATCAGGCGTCCACGTTGCTTTCGCAGTTGCGGAGGTAGTCCTCGTAGAGGCGCACGGTTTCAACTCCGGGAATCTCATCAGCTATCTGTTGGTATCGGCCCTCATCATCGGTCACGATGTAGGCGATTCGCGCCTTCGGCGCGGAAACCAGGGCATCAACGAAGTCGGATGCGCGGTCGAGGTCTTTGATGACACCGTAGGTGTCGGCGACCTTCCAGCCGTCGTCGAGTGCGTCGATACGAGCGCCCTCAGCGCCGGCACGCAGCCACAGCATGGGCGCGATCGCGGCGAAGGCGCGATCGGTGCTCACTCGCCACGGGGACTCGTAGGTGAGAGTGAAGAAGGCGGCGTTCTCATCGAAGCCCTCTGCCATGGGGAAGACCTCGTTGAACGTGTAGTCGCCCTTCACGGGTTCCCCGGATGACGCGACACCTGTGATTGCTGCGCGCACCCGGGGCTTGGTGATCGCTTCACAGATCCCAAGTGCTTCCCAGTCTTCGTCGCCGGGCCTCAAACCGCGCGCCCGTAGGTCGCGTTGTTCTTCGGCGGAGACTTCATTGTTGGTGACCATGATCGCCTGACGCTGGCCGTCGTCGTAGTGATTCAGGCGCATCACGGCGTGAGCTGTCGTCCCGGATCCCGCGAAGAAGTCGACGACGACTGCATTTGGCTTGTCACTCAGGAAGAAACGCAGAACGTCCTCGACGGCGTAAAGGCTCTTCGGGAACGGAAACTTCCGGTCAGGCAAGAACTTGAGCAGCAGGCGCGAGCCGTAGTGGGAGGCATCGTGCGCGTCCACGCGCCACTGGGTACCTGGTACAGAAAGTGTGGTGTGTCCTTCGATGGTGTCGGTGATGACCGAGCCGTCGGGGCGGTAGCCCGTCACCTTATAGGTGCCGTTGACGACCTTTTTGTACTCCCCGTCCTTGAGGTAGTAGAGCGTGAAACCGCGGCGCTGGTTGCCGCCTACGCGCACGCGCCCATCTTCGAGTCGTTTACGCAGCTCTGGGGCGCTCATCTGCCACCGACCCTCGCTACCGTTGCTGCGCATCGGCAGCACTGCGACGCAGCCATCGATAGAAGGCGGTTCAGAAACGCCGGCTGGTAGCGGCTCCCCCACGAGGCGAATTCGTGGGCCATCCGGGTCGACGTATACGGGGTAGAACCCGCCTGGCGAGTCGCTGCGAGCGGTACCGGTCCCGGAGCGAATCAGTCGGTCCCATCGGATCTCGCCTAAGTGTGTGACGCCCTTTCGGTTTGTCCAGTCCGCACCGAGGGACTGAGGAACTGGGGCAGCGTCCCCGAGATACACGAAGTAGGCGTACTCGTCGCTACGTCCGAATGAGTTGCCGCGAGAGACGACCGCACCGTTGATCGCGATGCTGACCATCTGCACACGCGCCTCGGGGAAGGTCTGCTCAAGAAGAAGCCCGAGCCGAAGATATTCCTTCTCGTCGATCGTGACAATTAGGACGGAGTTCTCCGGCTTGAGCAGCTGCTTGGCAACCTTGAGCCGGCGTTCCATGAAGGCGAGCCACTTCGAGTGCCGATAGAGGTCATCGCCTTCGACGTAGTCGTTGTTGTATTTCCAATCGCGGGCGCCCGAGTTGTACGGAGGATCAATGTAAATGGCGTCGACGGCGTTGGAGTGAGTAAAGGTGAGTAGTTCTAACACGTGAAAGTTCTCACCGTTGATCACCGTTTGGTAGGGCTTGGGCCCCCCGCGGTCGACGGACCCGTCCGCACGAAGCCCTGGGTAAATTCGGTCGCGGAACTCCGCGACCAGCACCAGGTCGTCAACGTGGGTCGAGGCCGACTCTTGATCGGCACTGTCTAGTAGGGATAGACGAGCGGTCGTCCCCTCGACCGCGTCGACCAGCCAGAGACGCTGATCGCCTCGCGACAGCTCTCCTCTCGGTGGCAGCACACGAACCTTGCTGCCTTTCCTGATCGGGTGCCCAGCGAGCTCCACAGCTTCCGGCGCATGACGCTCGAAGTTCAGACCGAACGGGAGGCGCTTCTGCAGTGGCAGGACCTCGTTCTCAAGATCGGTACCGAGCTGTGGATCGAGCTGCTTGGCGACTCGCAACAACTCGGTCAATCGAGACATCTGGGCAACCCTTCACACGTATCCGATCGCGCTCTCTGTCGGGGTACGTAGGCGCGGGAGTCTTGATAGTTGACTCTACCGATTCGGCGTTATGACTCCGCGAAGCGCGCACGTCCGTGCTGCCCCAACCTGGGGCACGCGGCTTAGGAGGATGCTGCGCGGCCGCTCCGGTAGTCGAGTAGACCGAGAACGTGATGTGGCGATACCCTCGGCCTGTCATCACCACCGTTTTCTACGGTGTCCTGCGGGTGGCCGGATATGTGCCGGTGCTCAGGATGCGCCCGGATATTGGCCGGGGTGCTCCCGATTCGTCGGAGTACCAGCATGCCATGTACGAAGATCACGCACCCGTCCTATGGCGCGGCGCGGACCGCTCTCTCAAACATTCGACGGCGACAGCTCCCCGGGCGACGCGTCCCGTCCGCGGTGTACCGGTGCCCCGCGTGCGGCTTCTGGCATTTGACGAGCCACCGCCTCAGCAAGACGTGGGAAAAACGGTATGGGTCGGGGTGATACTTCTGTGCCTTTGTGGGTTCGCTGGTTCTACCGCTCCTCGATATCCCGCCACTCGTATACCGCCACATCCGCGTCCTGACCGACGAGCCGGAAGCTCTCGTAGGCCGTGCATGCCTCGTTCAGCGGCCGCTGGAACTCGGCCGGCAGCCGACCGTCGACTGCGACGACGCGGCCCGGTTCCGTGCGCCCTCCGGGAAACCGCAGGAGAGCATGGCGCCAGCGTGCAAGCCCTCCGAATTCCTCCAACCCCTCGTGGTCGTTCATGCCGTAGACAGTAGTGGCCGCACAGGTGTGGCCAGCGGGCGGCAGGGCCGGCGCGAGCGGGAGGCAGCCAAGAGCGCTCAGGATGCCAGCAATAGCGCCAGCGTCTTGCATCAGGCCGCGGACGGTCTTGAGAACAGGGAGCAGAGGGGCCGTCATGTCGCGGCCGCCCTTTCGGTGTCGAGCAGTAGAAGTAGTCACGGTAACGGCTATGCGGTGGCCGCGTCGGCGGCTGGGCTCTGAAGGGCTCTCCGTTCTGCCGGCATACCTGGCATTGGGCCGAATCGCGCGGCGAGCTGGGCTGTCCAAGGTGCGGCGAGGCCGCATCGCGCAGCGACGCTCAGCGCCCTTGATGGTCCAACTCGAAGCGCCAGAATCACCGCGCAGGAATGCCGCCGTGTTGGCTTCTCGCAATCGTCGACCTATGCTGACATTCGAACACGCGTTCGAATGAATTGGAGGTCGGAATGAGCATCGCACACGCCCCGGATCTCGTCTCGGTCTGGACCGACGGTGGGTATCCCGCGCGCCTGGTGTGGCGTGGTGTCCGCTACCTGGTAACCGATACCCCCACGGCGCTGCAAGAGCCGGTCGTGCATGATGCGCTCACCCATCCGGCGAGCAGAGTGGTCGGGTGGAGGTTCCAAGGAACGAGCGTCAGCGACGGCGACACGCGCGTTTTCGACGTGCGCTCGATCGGCGCAGGCCGGTGGGAACTCGCCGCGGTCTATGACTGATGGGGACCAATAAGAGATACGACGTCTACACACACGAGTTGGCGGCCGACTCCGAGGCGATGGAGCGCCGGCCGAAGCCGGTTAGCCTGCCCGATAACTTCGTGCGCCACACCGGGAGACGCCGGGACGAGGTCCGACCGGTGCCGGTGCGCGCCGTGATCCCTGTCCGAATCGCCTACAACGATGTGATCGAGACGGACGCCGAAGTGCTCGCCTGGACGCCAGGCGGAGCCGTCCTGATCCGCTACACGCCAGAGGGTGAGCGGTTTGCGCAGTACGTGTGGCTGTGGGCAAACGCCGTCCGTAGGATCGGCTACGACACTCCCCCGGAGAGCTGAGCCCCGGGCAGCTCGAGCAGATTGACACGTACGTGTCAGCCAGATTCGGACAGATCCGATCCGACACGCCGACCCGCCGCTGATTAACGCTAGCTCTATCGCTAGTGTGACGACATGGCAGCTCGACGTCTCCCCCGCGGTACGCGGGTTAAGCCCGTGGCGGTGGGATGGCGCATCGAGCAGACAGCTAAGGCGAAGGTCGATAAGACCGCGGCCGCGATGGGTGTCTCCGCTGCCGTGCTGCTGGAAGAGATGATCGACCGTCTCGACCTCGACGAGCGTGGCGTCCCGACGTGGTGGACGCCGGACAACGACGAGGAGCTGCCCATCAACCCGGATTAACGCATTAGGCCCGCCGCTTGCGCGACGGGCCTAGAAGCCTTTGTCAGAGCCGCTTCAAGTTTGGCGACTGGTCGGTTCTGACGATTTCTACTCAAGCCGGAGGAACCGGAGGGTTCTTCGCGTCTCGAAGGAGATGCCGTCATAGTACCCCAAAACGCGCTAACCATAGGCCTGCGGTTAGACACGTCTCTCGGCGTGTCTGCGGAGGCCGTTTCGGCGTCACAGCAGCGATCCTCTCGGCCGCACGCAACCTCGCGGCCGCGCAGCTGGTCGCTGCCGGTGCCCGAGGGCGCCTACGGGCCGATCGTCGCATGGCGCGGCCGCGAGCATTGGCTTGCGGCGCTCACGGCCGTTCTGGGCACCCCGGAGGGTGAGGCGGTACGTGCGGCCAGGAAGGTTGCTCGTCGCACCCTCCTGGCGATCGCTGAGGAGTACGCCGAGCGCGCCGACGTCGCCACAGGGCGCAGCGTCACCGTGGCGCACGACACCGTGGGCGGTGCGGTGGAGCGGTGCGCCAAGACCGTTCAGCGCGCCACGAGGGCGCTCGAAGCGCTCGGTTTTGCTGTGACCGTTGCCGGGGGCCGCTACCTCTACGCGGACGAGCGAGAGGCCGCCAGAGCGCTGCACCAGGGGGCGCAGCTGCGGGCCGCCTCGGTGCTCGCGCTGACCCTGCCGGCTGTGGATAAGTCAACGACGAACACTAAGAATGTCCACCTACCTGTTAACGCTAGAAACCCTCTATCCACTTACGAAATCTCGTTAGAGCAAACGCGCGCAAGCGCGCAATCGGAGGCCGCTCCGCGGCCCGAGCCTGGACAGAAAAAGGGTGATCCGGCCGAGCGAGTACGTCCGGTCCCGGAGGTGCGACCGATTGTCCGTCAGCGGTTCCTCGCGCAGCTCGACCGCCACTACGGGAACACGCTGGGGCGTGGCCGTCACATCGGCCAGCTCGATCAGCTGCTCCGCCGTGCCGGCGTCGCAGAGTCGTGGTCGCTGCGCGATTTGACCCAGCGCATCGGTTCGCGATTCCCCGCGGCACACGAGAAGCTGCACAGCGCAGAAGATCCGTTGCGCTACTTCGCGTGGATGGTCCGGCAGACGATCGAACCGGGCGAGACTCCCCCAACTGTGGCGAGCGAGAAGCGAGCCCGTCAGCTGCAAGCTCAGCGGGCCCAGATCGCCCGCGAACGGGAGGCCGAGAAGCAGCGTCGAGCGTCCCTCTCCCCCGACGAGTTCGCACGCATCCGGGCGGAATCGGACGCAGCAATTCGGGCCGTCGACGAGGCTCGTCGACGCGCCCGCGTGACGTCGCCTCGCGCGATCAGCGACGTTCTGTTGGGCGTTGGCCGGCACGCTTTCGAGTTCCCCCAGGTGGTCCAGGACCTCCACCAAAAGGTGCTCGACCTGCACGCGATTTTGACCGGTCGGGGATGGTCGATCGACGCCGAAGGGATCGAGCACGGAGACGTGCAATGGACGTGGGAGCCGTCCCGATCCGAGGACGTCGACGATGACCACAACCCCGTCACGGAAGTCTGGTTCCGGCCGCCGACGACCGCGCCGGCCGACCTGTTCCCGGTGCTGAATTTCGCCGGTGAAAAGGCGACTGACGCTGCGGTATCGCTCGCGCAGTTGTACGCTCGCCTCGACGCGATCGAGGCTCACAGAGCCGGACGGAGCGACCGATGACCGCCAACGTACCTTGCAATTTTATAGCTAGGTCGATGCGCGCAGCAGGCGACAGTGCCGCGGTGCACGCTGCGGCGTGCAGCGCGTCGAGCTACCTGGTCGACGTTGCCCAGCTGCGCCGCGTCGCAGCGTCGTCAACGCGCAGCCGGCTCGGTGGCGGGATGTGCGGCCGCCAGCCGCACGCAGGGGCCGGCGTCGAGCTGGTCGACGTGAACGGTGGACACCAGCCGGAGAGTGCTTCACTCCCCCGGCTGGCGGCTCGCAGAGCCGTTTCAGCGCAGCGGAAAGCGATCTGAGCTAGTACGTCCGACTATTCATCGAGCGCGAATAGGTAAACGTACACCCGTGCCGGGTGTTGCCCTGCCCTGCCCCCACCCCCGCGCTGCGCGCGCTTCCCAACCTCCCGCACCCAACGCAAGCTTATGTGTGAGGGAGGTTGGGAAGTAGAGGGGTGGGGGCAGGGCAGGGCAAAGAGAGAGTGAGAGAGAAGAAGAAAGAAAGAACAAGAACAAAAAGCAATGCAGAGTTGAGTGGGTGGTCGGGTGTGAGAGTGCAGGTGTCGGTGGGTAGGTGGAGGGAATATTCGTGGGGGTTGTGAGCGTCGTTGAAAGTGATGCGGGGAGAGTGCGGACGCGGCGGAGCCGTGTTCAATTCTGAGGGGTTCTGAGCGGCGATCGAGTGACATACGAGCGGTCTACCTGGTAGCTTGGTTGGCAAGGTGAAGGGGGGGCGCTGGTGCAGCTGACCGAGCGTGACGAAGCGATGGTGGAGTGGCTTAGCGTGGTTCGCCTGGCCGACATGGATGCGCTTCGGTGGGCGCTCGGCGGCCTCTCTGGCGCAGGCGCTCCGGTGAGCTTGCGGAAGGCTCAGCAGTGGACCGCGAGGCTCGCGGAGGTCGGCCTGGTCGACCGTGCACGGCCGACGTTCCGAGACGGCTCGATCGTCTGGGCGACGCACCAGGCGATCGGTAAAACGGCCCCCAATCTGTTCCGTCAAACGACCCGTCACGAGGTCGCCGTCGCGGCTGTTTCGGCACGCTACCTGTGCCGCGGTTACAGCTGGGAGCGCGACCGGAAACCGGGGATGCGGAACGAGCATCAGACGGACGGCGTTGCCGTCGGAGCTGACGGCCGCCGCGAGCTGGTCGAGGTCGAGCTGACGCCCAAGACGAACGACCGGTACCGGCTCATCATGGAGAACCACACGTGGCGGCTCGCACGTGAAGGCGTCGACCGGATCGTGTATTTCTGCGACACGACCACCGCTCGAATTGTGAACCGCGAGGCCGACACGAGGGTGTTCCGCGACGACCGCCACCGCATCCTTGCCCTGCCCGTTTTCGACGTCCGCGGTAAGTGGGTCGGGGACGAGAACGCGGCATGGGATGGGGTGGCGGAGAGCGCGCCGGCCGCAGTGCCGGCGCAGCTGGACGGATTGGTCGCCGGGGGGCCGGCGACCGATGGATGGGGGACGCGATGAGCAACCAACAGCAAGTGCAGCAGGGCGGCTCTGACGACCCGACAAGCGTGCTCGTCGAGAAGGTGGTCATCGCCGCTCTCGCGGTCGCGCTCATCGCCGTTTGCGCACCGTTCGTCATCCCGTTTGTCACCGCACGCGTGACCGGAACGGTGATCGCGACCAAGACATGGTTCTGGACGACCTGGCGGTGGCAGTGGGTCGTGAACACGCTGGGCATTGCCCTCGTGGCCGGCCTGCTGACCTTCGAGCTCGCATGGCTCAGCCAGTGGATCAGCAGCGGCGACGCCGCCGCGTTCTTCAACACGCCCGACTGGAAGGGGCACACCCTCGGGATGTGGCCGTGGCTGCTGTGGAACTTCCTCGCCGGAGTTCTGCTGCTGCCGGTCACCTGGTCAATCCGACGTCGCCGGGTGGCGACGCTCGTTCGCAACCGACGCATCGCGGATGTGGTGCAGCAGACCCGCATCGAGACAGCGCGCAAGCGCGCCGCCGATCGCGCGGCCGCGCGCCGCATGGGCGTCACTGTCGACGCGGAGACGGGACAGATCACCGGCTCCGCCAAGGGAGCCATGACCGCTCCCCTACGCACCCCGGACGGCGCACAAGCATTCGGGCTTGTGAGCCGCGCCACGGTGCGCACCCTGGCAGACCGGTTCTACGACGCTCGACGGGTACGCGACTGGATCGACCCTGCCGGAAAATACGCGCAGCTGCCCACCGCTGCATCCGCCGTTCGATTCCTACTCATCGCTGAATCCGGAACCGGAAAGACGGTGTTCCTCAACGACGCGATGCAGTGCGCGCTCGAGTACGGGTGGCCAGTGTTCTTCATCGACGCCAAGGGCGACCCCGAGGACGCCGAGAAGCTTGCCGCGCTGGCCGAGAGCTTCGGCCGCACCGCGGCAATCAACGCCGGCTGGGATATGTTCACCGGCACCGCCGATCAGGTGACGACGAAGCTCATGCGGCTGATGCCGCCCCCGGACGGAGCGAATCAGCACTACCTCGATGAGATCCGAGGGGTTCTCCAAGCAGTGCAGGATGCGTCGCCGCTGCGCAGCGTCGACGAGCTGCGGGAACGACTGAGCAACCCGGCCCCCCACGTTCGCGATCAGTACGACCTACAGATGGTCAACGCGATCGTCGACTCCCGCGCCGGCATCACCGCGGGCATGCGCACGCTACAGAGCCTGCTCGTGGCGCTGCGCCCGTTGGAGCGCTGGCTGGACGCCAACGGGTGGTCCTACGAGAAGCCGCACGCTGACATCACAATCGTGCCGTTGGCCCCGTCTGATGACTCGCAGGCTCGTCTCGGTGACCTACTGCTCCTGGACCTTCGCAACTTCCTCACCAACCGGCTCATGCGCCGGGACAAGACCCCCGTGCTCGTCGTCGTCGACGAGTTCCCGCAGCTGGTCACCGGAACCAGCGACCCCGGCGACACCGCGGGATCGCTGTACGAGACAGCGCGATCGGCCGGCGTTGGCCTGGGCCTGGCCGCCCAGTCCCCTGCTGGCCTATCCAACGACGAGACGCGACGACGCCGTGCCCTGGCATCCGGCGCTGCGCTCATCTTCGGGCGACAGAAAGACCCCGAGGACGTCGTGAAGTACGCCGGTACCTACATGCAGATGGAATCCTCCGGTGCGGCCACCGGGGAAGAACTGAAATCGGCTCGTGCGCAGCACACCTACGTGATCCCCCCGCAGGACGTGCGCGAAGCCAATGACGCGCAATTCTGGATCGTTCAGGGCGGTTCTATGGCCGCGTTCCGCGTACTCCCTAACAGGCGTATCGACCTGAAGAGTCGAAACGGCGCAGCCGAACCCTCAGCCTTGCGTTAGCTCGCAGCCGAGCGTGCTGGCTGCTGCCTGGTCCTGGCGCGCTTGGAGCAGGTAGGGGGTCGCTGCAGGAGAACTGGCCCCCAGCTGCATCGCCTGAGCCACCTGGCCGATCGCATGCGCATACAGCGTCGACGCAGCTGCACAGCCCTGTGCCTTCGCGGTCATGTCTGTGAGTTGTGATTGGGCCGTGCTCAGTTGGCT
Source organism: Actinomycetes bacterium (assembly GCA_023390155.1). GTDB lineage: Bacteria > Actinomycetota > Actinomycetes > Actinomycetales > Microbacteriaceae > Leifsonia. The sequence goes on from JAEWDJ010000499.1 coordinate 26,842, forward strand.
GGTTGCGGTGTCGGCGTCGTTCTTGGCTTGCGTGAGGTCATCCTTCAAGCTCGAAATCTGCGCCTTGGCTTTGGTCAACTCGGCCGACTGAGCATTGTTAGCAATGACCAGCCAAGTGACGAGTGCGAACGTCAGTACCAACAGGACGCCAAGGACGATTGCCAGAATGACCTGCCAGCTCAACCGTGAGCGGTGTACCGAAGGCGCAGTGGACATGGCCAGAGCCTAGGACGCCCGTTCCCGCTGCGATATCCCCCACATGAGGCACCGTCACTTTTGCGGTTCGGGCGGATGAAAACGAGGCCGGCGCGCGCGCCGGCTAGAGGACGACCGCCACGGCGGCCGACTCTTTAGCGCCCCTACGGGGGCACTCAGTTTTTTACCGGGAAGCCTGCGGCGATTGTACGGTCGGCGGCCTCCGCGCAAGCTTCCTGCGGGAGCCAGCTCCGCCGAGATTTTCCGCACGCGGTCGCAAGCTCCCTTATTTCGCGCGGAAATTCTCTCCCCCGCTGCCCTACGGGTTGCACTCCAACCGCTCTCCCTGAACGGCACTACGTGCCTTCCCGGCAAAAAAACATGAGGGAGAGAAGCGATGAGCACACTCATTACCAACACAAGCGACGTCACCCGATTCGCGGCGGTTTTCTCAGCCGAAGACCTGGCGGCCGACGTTGCAACGCAACTCAGCTGCGGCGAGGTCGAGGCCCTTGCAGGAATGCTCCGCGCGATCGGAGAGCCCGCCAGCGCAGACATGTGGATCGAGGCGCACGCCGAGGGCGACGACGAAGGCGACGACCACTACCGGCCCGCCGTGGCCGAGTACGTGGTGCCCGTCGACCCGATGGACGCCCTGCAATGCGACAGCTGCCAGTGAGGCCAGCTCGAGCACTTGACACGTACGTGTCAACCCAGGCGCCAGACAGCAACGACAACAGGGAGAAGAAGATGAACACTCAGAACGCATCCGTTACCGCCGTACTCGTCGACGCGATCGAGAGCACTTGGAGCGCGATTCAGGAGCGACACCCGGACGTGCCCGAGGTCGTCGTGACGATCGGCTCCGGGAGCGCCGCTAAGGGCTTGAAGCTCGGCCACTTTGCCGCCGACCGATGGGTGCGCGGCAACGAGCGCGTGCACGAGCTTTTCGTGGGCGGAGAGGGCTTGAAGAACGGCGGCCGCGACCTACTCGGCACGCTGCTGCACGAAGCAGCACACGGAGCCGCCCAAGTCCGAGGGATCAAGGACACCAGCCGCCAGGGCCGCTTTCACAACACGAAGTTTCAGCAGATCGGGCAGGAGTTCGGCCTCCGCCTCTCGCACAACAGCACCCAGGGATGGAGCGAGACGGCCGTACCCGACGACACCGTGACCGCATACGGCGACCAGGTGGCACAGCTGGACGCCGCGCTCGTCGCCTACCGAATCACGGAGACGATCGGCGGCGGCCGCAAGTCCAGCAACAATGGCGTGAGCGCTGAATGTGACTGCGCCCGCAAGATCCGAGTCTCCAAGGCCGTTTACGAGGGCGGCCCGATCCTCTGCGGCCTCTGTGGCAGCGAGTTCCGCGCCGACGCGGACGAGCTGGGCGACGATGACCGCGTGGACGGGTGATCGACATGCGCGCGATAGCCGCCCTCGCTTTCCTAGCTGCGCTGGGCGGCTTCGCCGCCCAGCGTGCGGCCCGGTTCCTGAGTCGGCGGCACATCGGCCGGGCTGCACGGCTGCGACACGTCAGGAAGGCCGGCGCGCTCTGCGTCCTTATCAGCACTCCCCTACTGGTCGTTGCGCTGGCTCTGTCCCTCTAGAAAGTTGGTTGGAGGGTCGTTCTCGACCGGATGAGAAGCGCTCCTGCGAATGCGAAACCCACACTTGGCAGGAGATATAGCCACGGTATGGGGAGGGCAAACACGCTCACAACGAATAGGGCGATGCATGCGGCGGGAACCGCGAGAGCCCATCTCGCAGGCCCGCTCTGCGTGCGATCTGAAAGTACCGTCACAGCCGCGAGAATGACCGCGGCGAGGCTGATGAGGTACGCGAACTCAGATGGTGCGGGCCCAAGTGGTGAGCCTGTTGCTATCTGGACGACGTTCACCACGGCAACGAGCAGGGCAAGAATTCCTGCCAGGACTACGGCGGCACGGGCGCGCCGTCGATAGGAGAGTCCGGTTACGAGCAGCCCTGCGCCAATGATTGCTGAGGGAAAGATGTTGAGCGACGTCGAGGCAGGCTCCGCCAGAGCGATCGCAGCGAAACCACTGAAGATAATGAGGCGAGCCAACTCCGTCACTCCGCCAATCAACAGCAATAGCGCACCAACACCCCGAGTATGGTTCACGATCGCAGGATGGTGCCAACGGGCGTGAGGACGCAAGTCCTCTCAGTACCGGCCGTTGCTGGCACGTGATGCAAGGATCAACTCATGTCGCCCGCCGCTCCCCCTCCTTACACACTGGTCGTTTCGACGAGCCTGGACAGCGGCAGCAGGAGTGCGCTCCTCGCGTCGAAGGCGCAGGGTGAACTAGAACGCGGAGGTGCCACGGCGTACCTGCTAGACCTTCGCGAGTTGCCATTGCCGTTATTCGACAACGGCTCGGCGTTTGACCAAGCAGCGTTCGAGAGGGTGCACGAGCTGGTTGCACAAGCCGACAGCGTGGTCATCGCCATGCCTATCTACAACTGGAGCGTCGGTAGCTCTGCCAAGAACTTCATCGAACTGACCGGAGCTACGGGTGAAGATGGGCACCGCGCAGCATGGTTCGACAAGGTCGTCACATTCGTGTGTGCGGGCGGACTCCCCCACTCCTACATGGCCTATACGCAAATCGCGTCGTCGATGATGCTCGACTTCAAGTGCATCGTGAACCCCTACATGGTTTACGCCACCGACCGTGACCTTTCTCCAGAGTCCGAAGTCAGTGAGCGCCTTAGTGCGAGGCTCGCAAAGACGATTGCCGTCCACGCTGAACTGCGCGATCTATTGGCACATCGCAGCTATCGCTCGGACTGGGAAATTTGAGCAGCCTGATGTAAACACTCGTTTACTCATTTACTGCAAACTACTTTTGAGTAGACCGCTTGCGATTTTTGGACTACAATAATAATATGGCCCCGACGAGATGGACGAGTAGCGCGGACAGGCACGAGATTGATCGCGCTGACACGCTGAACGCCATGAGAAGTGCAGTCGTCTACGTGAAGGACTTCGACCAGGCCCGCGTCCCAGGACTACCAACCGCGGACCTGTTCATCGGCCCTTCGCGCGACGGCTCCGTAATGCTCGAAGTATTCGCCCACGTCGACCAGGTGAACAGGGATGCGCTGATCTTCCACTCCATGCCCGTTCGACAGAAGACGTTGGACCGGGCAAGGCGCATACTCGCAGACAGGAAGGGGCAGTAATCATGACCAAGGACACGGACCCGCTGATCGGGGCGGACGTCTCCCCCGAGGATGACGCCCTTTACGCGGCATGGGCTGACCGCATCGAGGCCGACAACATCGACACCCCCGAGACTGCGCAGGCATTCGAGGGCGAGGCGGCGCAGCGCGCCGCCCGCGAACTCCTGGACGAGATTGTCGGCAGCGACGAGCTGGACCGCGCGATCGGCCGAGGCCGGCCGAGCCTGGCCGGCTCGGGCAAGCGCGGTGAATCCCCCAAGGTTCAGGTGCGACTCCCCCACGAGCTGGATGCAGCGCTCAGGGCTCGCGCCGCGGCCGAGCATCGGAAGCCCAGCGAGGTCGCCCGCGAAGCGATCGCCGCCTACCTCCGCACGCAGCCGCCAGCTGACAGCCACGAGACGCGCCGCGCCTCCTAGGCCGCAACGCCCGCGGCAAGGAAGCAATATCCTTTTACTCACATACTCATTTGATGAAAAGATGATAGGATAAAAGCATGCGAATCGTGGTAGTCCTCAACCAGAAGGGCGGCGTAGGTAAGAGCAACATCGTCATGAATCTCGCCGCCGTTACTGCCGACCACTCTCGTGTCCTGGTGGTGGACACCGACCACCTACAGCGCACCGCGAGCGACTGGGCGGAGACGGCCGAGAAGAACGATCGGCCGCTCCCGTTCGACTTCACAGACGAAGGCAACCCCGAGCTGCTTGCGCGGCTGCGCGAGGCGGACGCCTACGACACGATCTACGTTGACACTCCGGGGAGCCTCTACGAGAGCGACCTACTCGGGGCAGTGCTGGATGCAGCAGATTTCGTCGTGCTGCCGATGGAGCCCCAGCCGGCTAGCGTCAAGCCGCTCGTCCGCACGATCAAGTCATTCGTTGAGCCGAGGGAGCTGCCCTATCGAGTGCTCCTAAGCCGGGTGAAGCGCGACGGGGCGGGGGAGCGGCGTAGAGACGACGCGATCGCCGGCCTGGACGCTATGGGCGTCCCGCGCTTCAACAGCGTCATCCGTGACTACGTTGCCCACTCCGACGCGCCCATGACGGGCGACGTCGTGACCACCTACCCAACGACGCGCAATACGTCCCTAGCCGTCGACGATTTCAAGTCGCTCGCGCTCGAAATGACCACGATTTGGGCAAACGGAGGAACCAAGTAATGGCGAAGGCAAACCTGGCCGATCTGATTGGCAGCAGCAGCAACGACGTCTCTGCCCTACCGGGAAAACCCGAGGCGCGACCTAACGCGGCGAGCAAGCCGGCCCCGGCGCCCACCGCGCCCACCGCGGCCGCCGCCGATTCCGCGGATGACGCGCGCATCAACTTCATGATCCCGCGCGAGCTACGCCAAAAGTTCAAGGCGTGGGCTGCCCAGAATGACACCAGCATCAAGGACGAGCTGACGCGACACATCCGGTCGCTGGTCGACTAACGGCTCAGTTACTCAGATACTCACAACTTCATTTGAAGTGCCGCGGATCGCGGCGCGGAGCCGGGGGGAGGGATCCGCATGACGAAGTACACGCCGGTCGAAATCATCGCCGGGGGAGTTGCGGCCACCCGTGAAACCTTCGCCCACCTGTATGTCGAGCTGGACGAGTTGCGGCAGGAAGCCGCGGCGTACTACTACCGAGCGTTCGTCGACGCGGAGGAAGATGACCCCGAGCTTGGACCAGGGGTGACCTTCCATCCAGCGCCACCAGGGTTCGGTGGCAATGAGCTGGCGCGTCCGGCGCGGCGAGTGGACCTCAGCCGGCTCACTGATGCAGGGCTGGCGCTTTACGCCTACGGAGCGCGAATCGCCCTGGCCGAGCGCGACGAGCTGCAACGTCAAATCGAGGTGGCAGTGGTGGACGTCGAGCGAATGCTGATCGCGATGGATGGAACGATTAGCAACCTCGTGAACAGCCACCTACGCCGCGCGGCCGCAGCAGAACGACGTGCACAGGTTCCCGCGCCGGCATCGACCTCAACCGTGCAGGGCTGGGGCGACGTTCCCGTTCGACGACCCGGCACTACGGACTACAACTGAATACACATTTACTCAGATACTCAAAACGTCATTGCATCACTGATGCGGCGTGGATCGAGGGCGTCGATTCGCTTGCGAATCGAGGGCAACCGCGCGGGCGCGCTGCTGGCTCGAGAAGCTGACACGTACGTGTCAAAGGCGCCGGCAAGGGGAAGGGCCGCACGTTTGGGGGGAAACATGCGGCCCCTCCGGGAGCAAACGGGCTGGGGGGAGTCCGTTGCTTGCGCCGACACTACATGGCGGTACCGACGTCATAAGTCGAGGGTTTCGGCGTCTCTATAACGAGGACTGAGTTTCGCGGAGTCGTGGACACTCGTCCCCTCCGACGCTCGGGTGGGGGTCTGTCCACGGTCGCTCCAGGGGGGAGCGAGAGTGCATGTCGTTATCGGAGCATCCAGGCAACAAAGGCCGTCAGATCGTCCGTGAGGACGTCCCGGCGGGCGCTGTAGCGCACCGGGCGGCCGTTGCGGCTCTCGCCCTCAATGTCGGCCTCGATGTAACCGAGGGATTCCAGCTCCCGCAGCGTCACGCGCGCGGTGCTGGGGGTGAGCCCGGTCGCGTCGACCAAGTGAGTTCGTGTGGCCCCGGGGTGCTCCAACAGGTAGCGCAGTGTTATCAACCTGGACGTCCCAGAGACAGCTTGATGCACGGCCGCGGCGCGCGGCGGCATGTCGGGGGAGTCGCGGCGTGACGGCATTCCCCCATTCTGCCCGCTCACTGCGGCGGAGACCGATAGCAACTCGTTCAACTCGTCCATATCTCCACAATGCACTACCTGCTAATTGAACTACAAGGTAGACTCGTGAGGAATCGTGCGACGGGTGTTCGTATTACCCTCAAAGTGGTTACGGCATTGCAGGGGGGAGCAAACCGGAATGACTAAGCCTCAGCTATCGCCAATTTGGGCGGGCCAGCGGCATTTCTCGGCGCTTTCGCGCGACGCCGCCTCGCGCGATGACTTCGCCGCTCGACGAGCACAGCCAAGAATACTTGCGCCGCGTATCGCGCAGACGCACCCAGGCACGCAACTCGATCACTAGGGGAGAGGGAACATGACGGACAACGAACAGCAAGTAGGTGACGTATTTGCCGGCGCTGGACGCGCCGCTCGATACGTGGAGCCCGAGCACACCAGCACCCGAGCACAGGTCGACGAGGCGCTGCGCGAGGCCTCCGGCGAGGACGAGCTGATCCAGGTGCCGGCCGAGTTCGCTGCACCGCGGCCGGCGCACGCCGAACCGGTGGAGGAACTTCCCCCGATCCCGGCCGCGCCGCCGAGCGCTCCGACCACGGAGATTCCGGAAACGATCTTCCTGGATCCCGTGGCCGACCTCAGTGTTGCGAG
>JAEWDJ010000465.1 GCA_023390155.1 Actinomycetes bacterium
GGGCGGAGCGGGGCGGGAACGGGGCGGGAACGGGGGTGGCGTGCAGGCTGGGGCGGGCGGTCAGGCGGCGCGGTCGGCGGCGCGCGCGAGGAAGAACGGGTGCGGCCGCGTTCTCTCCGTGGCGAGGCGGTACGCGAGGGGCGCCCAGACGATCACGGCGACGGCGGCGCCGAGCAGGAGGCCGCCGACCGTGTCGCTCATCCAATGGGCGCCGAGATAGGTGCGGCTGACCGCCATCAGCACCGCCCACGCGACACCGAGGCACCACACCCAGACGCGCGGGAAGAGGATGCCGAGCACGACCACCATGGTCGCCGCGTTGGCCGTATGCCCCGACGGGAATGAACCCGTGTCCGAGTGCACCAGGATCTCGCTCGGCCGCGCCCGGCCGACGGTGTGCTTCAGCAGCTGCACCAAGGCCACGGACACGATGCTCGCCACCGCGAAGAACAGGGCGCCCCAGGGCCTTCGGAAGGCCAGGAGCAGCAGCACGATCACCAGCGGGACGACGACCGAGCCGACGATCCCGCCGCCCGCGTAGTTGAAGAACAGCGCCGGCCCCAGCCAGAAGGGCGATCGGTGCTCGACGATCTCCTCCATCCACTCCAGGTCGAGGGAGAACGCCTCCTTCGGCCGGAACGCGATGATCGCACCGAGGCCGAGCACGAGCGCCACCGCGACCGAGGCCGACACCACGGGCCACCGCCGGCTGATCCGCGCGGCCTGCCGCACCTGGGCGTTCTGCGTGGCCGGGGCGTCGGCGGGGTCGTGCGCGTCCATCGCCCCACCGTAACCCGATCGCCCCCGGGACGTGAGTGCTCGCGGCCATCCTGCCCGCCGGAGATGCGCGGTTGCAGCCGCGGGAGGTGCGGGCTCGGGCGGCCCCTCTCTCGGCTAGTGGGCGAGCTCGGGGACGGTGCGCGGGCGCACGATCAGCCAGAGGGAGGAGATCGAGACCAGGGCGCAGATGGCCATGACGAAGCCCATCGGGGCGGCGCTGCCGACGCCCAGGATGCCGACGATCGGCGACACGATGCCCGCGATCCCGAAGTTCAGCGCGCCGAGGAGGCTCGCCGCGGTGCCCGCCTCGTGGCCGTGGTTGTTGAGCGCCAGAACCTGCACGCAGGGGAACCCGAAACCGCACGCCGCGATGAAGAACCAGAGCGGGATCGCCGTGCCCCAGAGCCCGACGTGGGCCTGGTCGAGCACGACGATGACGACGGAGGCGATGAACATCACGACAGTCGAGACGGCGAGGATCCACTGCGGCCCGACGTACTTGGTCAGGCGCGAGGCCGACTGCACGCCGATGATGATGCCGATCGAGTTGACCGCGAAGAGGAGGCCGTACTCCTGCGCGTTGAACTTGTAGATCTCCTGGAAGATGAACGAGCTCGACGACAGGTAGGCGAAGAGGCCGGTGAAGTTCGCCGCGCCGACGATCGCGATGCCGACGAATACGCGGTCCGACAGCACGGCCTTGTAGCGCTGGCGCACGGTCGAGTGGCCGGCGTCGTGGCGACGCGCCTTCGGCAGGGTCTCGACGATCCAGAGCGAGACGCAGACGATCACGAAAATGCCGTAGCAGGCGAGCACCACGAAGATCCCGCGCCACGGCATCACGAGCAGCAGCCACGAGCCGATCACCGGCGCGAGCACCGGGGCGAGCCCGTTCACCAGCGCGAGCCGGCTCAGCATCCGCACGAGGGGACGCCCGCCGAACAGGTCGCGCACCATCGCCATCGCGACGACGCCGCCCGCAGCGGCGCCGATGCCCTGGAACGCACGCGCGACCCCGAGCAGCTCCACGTTCGGCGCGGCGGCCGCGGCCAGGCACGACACGATGTGCACGGCCGTGGACACGATCAGCGGCACCCGCCGCCCGATCTTGTCCGACCACGGGCCGACGAGCAGCTGTCCGAGCCCGAACCCGATCGTCGTCGCCGTCAGCGTCAGCTGGATCGCCGCCGTCGACACGTCGAAATCGGACTGCAGCGTGGGCAGTGCCGGCAGATACGTGTCGATCGTGAACGGTCCGAGCGCGGTGAGCGCGCCGAGGATCAGGATGTACGCCAGGCGCTGACGGCCGGAGAGGGAGTCGCCGGGATGCACGACGGTGGTCACGAAGAGGAGTCCTTGCTGGGTCGGTGGTGGTGCCGGAGGTGTGGAGTGGGGGTGCTGCGGGAGGCAGAGGCGGAGCGGGGCGTGGTGCAGGAGCTGTGGTCAGCTGCGACGGCGCTCGTCGGCCCGGGGCCGACGAGCACGCTCGAGCGAACCCACGAAAGAGGCACCGCGTTGCTTTCGCGCGGTGCCGGCCTGCCGTCGAATCGATTCGATCCGCGGACTCCACTCATCCTATCCCGAAACGCCCGGCAAATGTTACCGTGCGCATGCCCCGCATTCCGGGGCGGTCGACGCCGAGAAGGCGGAGGATCCGCCGTGTCGAGGGAATCGGGCGCGATGTGCGCCGCCTCGACCGCACGGGGCGCACAACGGGCCGTCTCAGCGAATCGGGCGCGCCGCCTCGGCGGAGTAGGGCGGTCAGCCGGCAGGGGTGGGCGCGGCGAGGAGGGGGGCGAAGGCGAGCTCGGCGGCGCCGATCATGAGGATGTCCGTGCCGAGGGCGGCGGGCACGATCTGCAGGCGCTCGGCGGAGGCCGCGAGGGCCTGTGCGGCGACGAGCGTGGGAAGGCGGTCGGGGTCGAGGCCGTGGAGGGCGCCCAGGAAGCCGCCGAGGACGATGCGCTCGGGGGCGAAGACATTGGTGGCGTTGCGGAGGGCGGTGGCGAGGTAGGCGAGCTGGCGGTCGACCTCCGCCGTGACGGCGGGGTCGCCGGCCGCCACAGCCGCGGCGAGAG
>JAEWDJ010000008.1 GCA_023390155.1 Actinomycetes bacterium
GCCTCGACGCCAGCGGGCGCAGAATGCGCCGCCTCGACGGGTCAGGCGAAGATCGTGGGCCACCAGGCGACGGCCAGCGGGTAGCCGACGAACGAGACGATGTCGATGACGACGTGCGCGACCACCAGCGGCATCGTGCGGCCCCACCGGGTGTAGCACCAGCCGAACACGATCCCCATCACGGCGTTGCCGACGAACGGGCCGAAGCCCTGGTAGAGGTGGTAGCTCCCGCGCAGGAGGGCCGCCGCCAGGATGATCGTCCAGCGCCCCCAGCCGAGCTGCCGCAGCCGGGTGAAGAGGTAGCCGACGACGATGACCTCCTCCTGGAGGCCCGCCCGCAGCGCCGCGAGCACCAGCACCGGCACGGTCCACCAGTGGGTCGTGAGCGACGACGCCTCGACCGTCACGGTGATGCCGAGCAGTCGGGTGAGCGCGAAGAACAGGATCCCCGGGATGCCGATGACGAGGAACAGGAACCCGCCCCGGCCGAGGTCCCGCCACGGCTGGCTCGCGTCCAGCCCGATGCGGCGGAAGCCGCTGCGCCCGGGCTGCCAGAGCAGGAACACCGCCAGTGCGACCGCGAAGAGCGGGAAGAGGTTGCCGAGCACCTGGTAGACGAGGTCGAACACCTCCCGGCTCGACTGCGACGGGTTGACCTGGGCGACCTGGTCGGCGAGCGCCTGGGAGCGGGTGCTCTTGTCGACGATGTCGACGATCGAGTAGACCGCGGACTGGCCGAGCGACAGGCCGAGGACGATCGCGATCTCCCACCAGAGCCGCGTCCGGGCCGCCCGCTCGACGGGGACCTCGGCGGACCAGGTCGGTTCAGTGCTCATATGTGCATCCTGCCAGGCCGCAGGGGGTGATCCGGAACACGCCCGACCGGCGTCTGAACGGTCTCGAATGCGGCCCGAACGGTCGGAATCGTGCGCGACGCGACGCTTTCCGAGGCATTCGGCGCGGCCCACGCAAGAATCCGCCGACTGAGTTACCACTGTGTAACGTTTTCGGGCCTCATTTTGCATCTGCGCCGTGAGCTACCTAGGGTCATTCTTATCGAGCGCGGACCGGGCACTCTCGCACGCCTGTGCCGCGCACACTTCGCACAGGAGGAACATTGCACACCAAGGGAAGAAAGGTCAGGTTCGCGGTCAGCGCGGTCGCCGTCGCCGGCGTCGCAGCTCTCGCGCTCTCGGCCTGCACCACGTCCGGCAGCACCGGCGGATCGACGGCGGCCAAGGGCGGCACCGTGACCGTCGCGGTCGTGAACGACCTGACCTCGCTCAACTCGCAGACCCCGCAGGGCAACCTGGACACCAACGGTCAGGTCGGCTACCTCGATGGCTCGTACGGCTCCGGCTTCCAGTACATCGACAACAATTACAAGATCGTCCACGACGACAGCTTCGGCAAGTTCGAGAAGGTCTCCGACGACCCGCTGACCGTCAAGTACACCCTTCCCAAGGACGCGAAGTGGTCCGACGGCGAGCCCGTCACCGCCGACGACATGATCCTCGGCTGGGCGATGCAGTCCGCCTACTTCGACTCGGCCACCCTCGACCCCGACTCGGGCGAGGTCAAGTCGGGCACGCAGTACTTCACCCCGGCCGCCGGCACCGCCGGCATCGACCAGACCGCCTTCCCGACGGTCAGCGACGACAACCACACGATCACCCTGAAGTACGCCAAGCCCTTCGTGGACTGGGAGCTCTTCAACCCGATCGCGCAGCCGGCGCACATCGTCGCCAAGAAGGCGGGCCTCTCCTCGGCCGCCGACCTGACGAAGCTGCTCAAGGGCCTGCCGAAGGGCGACCCGGCCAACCCGCAGCCGGCCGACCCGACCCTGAAGAAGGCGGCCGACTTCGTCAACACCGGCTACGACATCACCGCGTTCCCGACCGACAAGGACCTCCTCGTCGCGTCCGGCCCGTACGTGGTCTCGGGCTGGACCCCCGGCCAGTCGATCACCATGACGAAGAACAAGAACTTCTGGGGTGACAACAAGGGCAACGTCGACAAGATCGTCTTCCGCATCATCCCGGACGCCAACGCCCAGGTCACCGCTCTCCAGAACGGTGAGGTCGACATCATCAACCCGCAGGCCTCGGCCGACACGCTGACCGCCCTCAAGGCGACCAGCGCCAAGGTCCTGACCGGCGACCAGGTGTCGTACGACCACCTCGACCTGAACTTCGGCTCGCCGACGTTCGCCGACGCGAAGGTCCGTGAGGCCTTCCTCAAGACGATCCCGCGTCAGCAGATCCTCGACTCGATCGTCACCCCGGTGAACCCGAAGGCCAAGGTCCTCAACTCGCAGATCTGGCTCCCGAGCCAGGACGAGTACGCGGACGCGGTCAAGAGCAACGGCTCCGACGCGTACGACAAGGTCGACATCGAGGGCGCCAAGGCGCTGCTCGCCGGTGCGACCCCGACCGTCCGCATCCTGTACAACACGAACAACCCGAACCGTGTCGACGAGTTCCAGGCCATCCAGGCCTCGGCCGCCAAGGCCGGCTTCAAGATCGTCGACGCCGGCTCGCCCGACTGGAGCAAGCTCCTCCCGGGTGGCGACTACGACGCCTCGCTGTTCGGCTGGATCAGCCCGGGTGCCGGCACCTCGCAGATCCCGCAGCTGTTCACCACCGGTGGCGGCGGCAACTACAACCGTTACAACAACATGAACGACGTCGCGGTCCAGACGCAGACCACCCTGGACAAGGACGAGCTCACCAAGCTCGAACTGCAGATCGACACCGCCACGTTCAAGGACGGCTACGGCCTGCCCCTGTTCCAGCTGCCCGGCGTGTTCGGTGCCAGTGCTCGCGTCGACGGCGTGAAGTACATGGGCAATCAGACCGGTCCGTTCTGGAACTTCTGGGAGTGGTCGGTCAAGTCCTCCTCGAAGTAACACCTCCGACAGCGAGAGTGCCCGGGTGAACCCCGGGCACTCTCCTGCGGCGGGGCGTCGGCTTCCGAGCCGGCGCCCCGTATCATGTAGTCGGTGGACGCGATCCGTCCACCCGTCCGAGACGCGCTCAGGCGAGCCCAGCCCCGCCGCCCCACCCGTTCGGCGCGTCCTGTCAGTAAGGGTTCCCCACCTATGGCGAGTTTCATCCTGAGACGCCTTCTGGTCTCAGTGCTCATCATCATCGCCGCTTCGTTCCTGATGTACATGCTGGTGGCCTACAGCGCCGACCCGCTCCAGGACCTCCGGAGCAGCAACTCCCCGAACAAGGCGCAGCTGATCCAGAACCGGATCCAGCTCCTCGATCTCGACGTCGTGCCGCCGCTGCGCTGGCTGATGTGGCTCGGCGGTGCCGCCAAGTGCCTCATCCCGTTCGCCAACCAGTGCGACCTCGGCTCCACGGTGTCGAACGCCAAGGTCGTCGACATCCTCCCGCAGGCCCTCGCGTCCACGGTCCAGCTCGTGACCGTCGCGCTCATCCTCGCGATCCTCCTCGGTGTCACCATCGGCATCGTCACGGCCCTCCGGCAGTACAGCGGACTCGACAACGTCGTCACGTTCCTCAGCTTCTTCCTGTACTCGCTCCCGGCCTTCCTCGTCGCCGTGCTCCTGAAGGAGTTCGTCGCGATCGGGTTCAACAACTTCCTGGCGCACCCCACGATCCCGTGGTGGGTGGCCGTCATCATCGGGGTCGTGGCCGGCTTCATCTGGCAGTCCCTGATCGGCGGCGACCTGCGGCGGCGACTGCTGACGTTCGCCATCTCCGGCGTCGCGACGGCCGGCGTGCTGCTCCTCATGTCGGCGACCAACTGGTTCCTCGCTCCCGGCCTCGGCCCGGTGGTGATGATCATCCTCGTCGCCACGACGGTGGTCGGCACCACGGCGCTGATCTCGGGCCTCCAGAACCGCCGGGCGCTCATCTCCGCTGCCATCAGCGGCGCGATCTCGCTGGTCTGCTACTTCGCGCTGCAGGGCCTGTTCGCGGTGTCGACGCCCGCGACCATCGCCATCCTGGCGATCGTGGCGATCGTCGTGAGCCTCGCGGTCGGCTGGTTCGTCGGCGGCTACGACCGTGGCCAGAACATGCGCATCGCGGTCATCGTGACGATCGTCTCCGGCTTCCTGATCCTGGTCGACCGCTTCATGCAGGCCTGGCCGCAGTACTTCCAGGACACGAACGGCCGCCCGATCGCGACCGTCGGCTCGTCCACTCCGGGCCTCGAGGGCGACATGTGGGAGATGGGGCTCGACACCTTCACCCACTTCCTGCTCCCGACCATCGCCCTGCTGCTGATCTCGTTCGCGTCGTACACCCGGTACTCGCGCGCCGGCATGCTCGAGGTCCTCAACCAGGACTTCATCCGCACCGCCCGCGCCAAGGGCCTGCCGGAGCGCACCGTCGTCGTGCGCCACGCGTTCCGCAACATGCTCATCCCGATCACCACCCTCGTGGCGTTCGACGTGGGCGCGCTGCTCGGTGGCGCCATCATCACGGAGCGCGTGTTCGCGATCCCCGGCATGGGCTCGATCTTCGCGGCCGGTCTCGACCGCGGCGACCTCAACCCGGTGATGGCCTACTTCCTGGTGATCGCGATCATGGCGATCCTGTTCAACTTCCTCGCGGACCTCGCCTACGCCGCACTCGACCCGAGAGTGAGGGTCCGATAAATGTCTGCTCCCGAAACCCGCATCGCCGACGAGCTGGAGGCCCCGAGCACTCCGCCCGTCAGCCAGGGCAAGCTCATCTGGAAGCGATTCCTCTCCAACAAGGTCGCCGTCGCCAGCGCCATCCTGTTCATCCTGATCGTGCTGTTCTCGATCTCGGCGATCGGCATCGGCCCGATCCACGGCTGGTGGAAGTACACCTACACCGAGCTCAACGACCAGGTGTCGCAGGGCGCCCCCACCGCGGAGCACCCGTTCGGCCAGGACCGCATCGGCAAGGACTACTTCGCGCTCACCATGCGCGGCATCCAGAACTCGGTGCTCGTCATGGTGGTCCTCGGCCTCATCGCGAGTGTCGTGGGCGTCGTGGTCGGCGCCATCGCGGGCTACTTCCGCGGGGTGGTCGACGCCATCCTGATGCGCATCACCGACGTCTTCATCGTGATCCCCGCGCTGGTCATCGGCTCGGTCGTCGGTCACATCTTCGGCGGCCTGGGCGCGTTCTTCCTGGCGCTCATGCTCGGCTTCTTCTCGTGGATGGGCATCGCCCGTCTGGTGCGCGGCGAGTTCCTGTCGCTGCGCGAGCGGGAGTTCGTCGAGGCGGCCCGCGTGGCCGGTGCGTCGGACATGCGGATCATCTTCAAGCACATCCTCCCGAACGCCATCGGCGTCGTCATCGTCGCCTCGACGCTCATCATGGCGTCGGCGATCCTGCTCGAGACCGCGCTCTCGTACCTCGGCTACGGCATCAAGGCGCCCGATGTGTCGCTCGGCCTGCTGATCAGCTCGAACCAGTCGGCGTTCCAGACCCGGCCGTGGCTGTTCTGGTGGCCGGGCGCGTTCATCGTGACCCTCGCCCTGCTCGTCAACTTCGTCGGCGACGGTCTGCGCGACGCGTTCGACCCGCGCCACCGCCGGTTCAACCTGCGCAAGATGCGCGAGCAGGAGCCGGAGGACGGCGAGAGCGGCAACGGCGGTCCCACGACGGGCGCGGCCCTCGCGGAGGACGTGCTGTGACGACCCGCCCCGCCGCCGTGCTCGGGGCCTCCTCAGGCCAGTAGCTGGGCGGCGACCGTGCCGGCCGCGAGCACCACGACGCCGGCGAGCGTCGCGAGGTGCCAGCGGCTGGTCACGGGCGTGGCGTCGGCCCGGCCC
>JAEWDJ010000025.1 GCA_023390155.1 Actinomycetes bacterium
GTGTCTGGCCGGTCGGCGCCGCGGGCGGGCGCGGAGGCCGGCAGGGCCGGCGGCCGACGCCTCCCTCCGAGCACTCGCAGATAACCGTCCGGTCACGGCTCTTGTGGATCCGGCCGCGGTCTGTGTACTGTTGCCACCAACCAAATGTTGTCGACAACATTTCCTCGCCCCGCGCGGATGTTGTCGGCAACAACGCGACGATGCGGAAGGTCGACGATGACGCCTGATCCCCAGTTCCCCGGTGTGCTCTTCGGGGCCGCCTACTACGCCGAGTACCAGGAGCGGGGGACGCTCGACCGCGACCTCGACCTGATGGCGGAGGCGGGGTTCACCGTCATCCGCGTGGGCGAGTCGGTGTGGTCGACCTGGGAGCCGCGCAACGGCGAGTTCGAGCTCGACTGGCTGCAGCCGGTGCTCGACGGGGCGCACGCGCGCGGCATCGCGGTCATCCTCGGCACGCCGACCTACGCCATCCCGCCGTGGCTGCAGGCCCTGCACCCGGAGATCGCTGCCGTCGACGGCCAGGGCCACGCGCACGGCTGGGGCGCCCGGCAGGAGATGGACCAATCCGTCCCGGTCTACCGCTGGTACGCGGAGCGGATCATCCGCGCGGTGGTGGCGCGGTACGCCGACCACCCGGCGGTCATCGGCTACCAGGTGGACAACGAGCCGGGCAACAACCTGCCGCACAACGAGAGCACGTTCCAGGCCTTCGTCGCCTGGCTCCGCGCACGGTACGGGACGGTCGAGCGGCTGAACGAGGAGTGGGGACTGGTCTACTGGTCGCACCGCATCGCCGAGTGGTCGGAGCTCTGGCGACCGGGCGGCAACCTCATGCCGCAGTACCAGCTGGAGTGGAGGCGCTTCCAGGGCGAGCAGGCCACCGACCTGATCGCCTGGCAGGCGGAGATCGTGCGCGAGTACGCGAGGGACGACCAGTTCGTCACCACCTGCATCTCGTACTCCCGGCCCCAGGTGTCGGACGACCAGCTCGCCGCGTCGCTCGACATCACCGCGGGCAACCCCTACTACCTGATGCAGGACGGCCTCTCCGCGGACGTCGAGCTCCCCCGCCGGGCGGAGTGGTGGCACACCGGGCCGTGGGCACTGTTCCAGTGGGGGGACCGGGCCTACTCGTCCCGCCAGGAGCGGTTCCTCGTCACCGAGACCAACGCGCAGTCGATCGGCGGCCCCTGGCAGAACCAGCCGCCGTTCCCCGGCCAGATCAAGCAGGCCGCGTTCGCGCTGGTCGCCCGCGGCTCCCGGATGGTGGAGTACTGGCACTGGCACACGCTGCACTTCGGCGTCGAGACGTACTGGGGCGGGGTGCTGCCGCACAGCCAGGTGCCCGGGCGCATCTACCGCGAGGTCGCCGAGCTCGGCGCGAGCCTCAAGCGCATCGGCGGCTCGCTGGACGGCTTCGAGCCGGACGCGGACGTGCTGATGCTCCACTCCACCGACACGAAGTGGTCGTTCGAGTTCTACCCGCCCCTCGCGACCGAGGACGGCGAAGCGGACACCCGCTCCTACGCGCGCATCGTCGACGCCTTCTACCGCGGGCTCAACGAGGCCGGCGTGCAGGTGCGCGTACAGCACACCCGGCAGTTCGTGGAGCGGTCCGCGGCGGAACTCGTGAAGGCGTATCCCGTGCTGATCGCGGCGGCCGAATACGTCGCCGACGACGCCGTGCTCGACGCCCTGCGCGCCTACGCGGAGGCCGGCGGCCATCTCGTCCTCGGCATCCGCACCGGCTACGGCGACGAGCTGGCCCGCGCCCGCCGGGGAGTCGCGCCCGACCGGCTGCACGACGCGGCCGGCGTCTGGTACGACGAGTACAGCAACCTGGCCGAGCCGCTCGCGGTGACGGCGGCGGGTGCGGGCGCGGGCGTCGCCGCCGGACTGGAGCTGGAGCCGGGCTCGCAGGCCACCGCCTGGGTCGACATCCTGAACCTCGACGGCGCGCAGACCGTGCTCGCCTACGAGCCCACCGAGCTCGGCGCCGGCGCGGCCGTCACGACGACGGCGTTCGGCGCCGGCCGCGTGACCTACGTCGGCACCGTGCCGAACGCGCCCCTCGCCCGCAGCATCGCGCGCTGGCTGGTGCCGGAGCGCGCGGCGACCGCCTGGCGGGCGGAGCGCCCGGTCAGCGTGAGCACCGGCCGCGCCGGCGACCGTGCCCTGACGTTCGTGCACAACTGGTCCGGCGAGGCGCACACCGTGACCGTGCCCGTCGACAGCACCCACATCGAGACCGGCGAGCGCGTCGCCGCCGGCTCCGCGTACACCCTCGAACCGCGCGGCGTCGCCGTCTTCGAGGCCGCCGACTCACGCGCGTGAGAAGGAACACCAAGAGAAAGAGAACGATCATGAGGAAGAAAGCACCGAGAACAGCAGTGGCGCTGGGCACCGGCCTTCTGGCCGCAGCGCTTGTCCTCACCGGGTGCACCGGCGGCGGCGGAGGCACCTCCGGCGACACCAAGCCCGTGTCGCAGTCCGACATCGACAAGGCGATGAAGACGCCGACCACCCTCACCTTCTGGACCTGGGTCCCCGACATCAAGAACGAGGTCGCCCTGTTCGAGAAGAAGTACCCGGCGATCAAGGTCGACGTCGAGAACGTGGGCCAGGGCGCGGCGCACTACCAGAAGCTGCGCACGGCGCTGAAGGCGGGCAAGGGCGCCCCGGACGTCGCGCAGATGGAGTTCCAGTACATCCCGTCCTTCAAGGTGACGGACAGCCTCCTGAACCTCACCCCGTACGGCGCGGCCGACCTCGCCGACCAGTACGTGCCGTGGGTGTGGAACCAGGTGAAGCAGACCGACGGCGTCTACGCCATCCCGCAGGACTCCGGCCCGATGGGCAACCTCTATCGCGAGGACATCCTGGCGAAGGCCGGCGTCACGCAGGCGCCGACCACGTGGGACGAGTACGCGCAGGACGCGGCGACGGTGAAGGAGAAGACGGGCGTCTACATGTCGAACCTGGCCTCCGGGCAGGCCGGCCAGATGCTGGGCCTCCTCTGGCAGGCCGGGGTCAAGCCGTTCGGCTACGACGGCGACAAGGGCGTGAAGGTCGACGTCAACAGCGCGGAGGCCAAGAAGGTCGCCGCGTACTGGCAGGACCTCATCCAGAAGGGCTACGTCTCCACCGACCCCGACTTCAACGACAGCTGGTACCAGGGGCTGGCCAACGGCAAGTACGCCGGCTGGCTGACCGCCGCGTGGGGGCCGGTGTTCCTGCAGGGCACCGCCGCCAAGACGTCGGGCCTCTGGCGCGCGGCTCCGCTGCCGCAGACGCCGGGCACGAAGGCCGCCTCCGGCAACTGGGGCGGATCGTCCGACGTGGTCCTGAAGTCGTCGAAGAACCCGATCGCCGCGTACGAGCTGGCCAAGTTCATCAACAACGACCCGGAGTCGACGCTGATGTTCGCGAACAAGCAGTTCCTCTTCCCGACGCTGAACGAGACGCTGAAGAGCCCGGAGTTCGTCGACCAGGAGTCGGCGTTCTACGGCGGTCAGAAGGTCAACGCGATGTTCGCCGAGGTCTCGACCACGGTCGACACGAAGTTCGAGTGGCTGCCCTACATGGACTACGCCTACTCCAGCTACACCGAGACGGTCGGCAAGGCGCTGTCGGCGAAGGGCGACCTCGCCGCCGGCCTCGACGCCTGGCAGGCTGCGCTCGTGAAATACGGCACCCAGCAGGGCTTCTCCGTCAACAAGTGACACCGGGCCGGCGGCGGGCCCCCCCCCCCCGCCGGGCACCGGCCACCACTCATCCTCCCCTGCAAGGAGTCTCTCGTGCACGACCTGCTCATCTTCGTCGTCGGACTGCTCATCGGCCTCGCGCTCTCCGGCCACCCGCTCATGACCGTCCCCGGCACCCGCACGCCGGGCGACGACAAGCGCCCGCGCGACTGACCCGCTGCGCCGCGCGACCGCGGCGCAGTCGTGCTTGCTGCGTCGCCCTGGGGCCTGCGACAGCCGGCTCGCAGGCCCCAGC
>JAEWDJ010000047.1 GCA_023390155.1 Actinomycetes bacterium
CACCTGGCCCTGAGGGATGAGCGTGCCGGCGGAGTCGGCGAAGGCGATGTCGAACTTCCCGCCGATGGGGCTGAGCGCCGCGACGGTGCTGTCGGTGACGGCGGCGGAGGTCACGGCCACTCCCGCGAAGGCGAGGATGCCCAGCGACGCGGCGAAGCGGATCCGCCCGGTACGACGTGGTCGCCCGGCGGTGGGACGGGGGGTCATTCGCTCTCTCCTGTCCATGAGAATCGGATGCCGGTTGCGGCCGCGGCCCAGCGGTTGTCGGTGCCGGCCGGGAGCTCCACACGCACGTCGAGCACGCGGGAGTCGCCGGGGGCGACAACCGTCCAGGTGTGGCCGAGGCGGTCGAGATCGCTGCCGGGGACGCCGTCGATCACCGTGGCGCCACCGTCCGTGACGGTGAAACGCAACTGGTCGAAGAGCTCCTGGAACCCGCCTGCGCTGGTGAGGGCGCTGCCCAGAGGCTCAGGGTCGTCGATCGTGAGCGTCATCGCGCCGGCGACGGTGGGGCTCGCGTTCTTGACCGCGATGCGGAAGCTGATGATGTCGCCGGGGGCGAAGCCCTGGGCCGTGTCGCTGTCGATCACGAACTGGGTGGGCGAGTCGTGCCCCTGCGTCCAGTCGACGCTGCGCGGCGTCCAGGCGGAGTCGGCGTTCGCCGCGACCTGCAGGTCGAAGACGTTGGAGGAGCCGTCGAAGACGACGTCGATGTCGTGCCGCTCGGTCACGGACGCGGCCGTGAGGAGGGCGCCGACGGCGAGCAGCACGCCGGCGGCGAGCACCGGACGGGCGATGGCGGGGCGCCGGAAGGGGCGCATCTGGTCCTCTTTTCGCTGGCTGAGGGTCGGGCGGCGGCGATCGGGAGGGGCACCGGACGGCGCTGCCGTCGGGCGCCCCTCCCGGGCGATCAGTTGCTCGCGGCGTCGATGTGGGCCGTGACGTACGCCGACTTGTCGGCGAGCGCGTTGTTCGCGGCCTGGCTGCCCTGGTCGGCGATGCTGACCTGCACGGTCACCTTCGAGGTGCCCTTGCCGGTCAGGCTGCTGAGGACGACGTTCTGAGCGGCGGCCTGCGTGACGTTCGTGGCGAGCACGGTGCCGCCCTGGGTCACGGTGAACCGGAGGGCGTTCAGCAGCGCCGGGTCGGACGCCGTGCCCTTCTGGTTGATGCTGAGCTTGGTCAGCATCGCGCCCTTCGAGTTGTTCTTCATCGGGATGGTCACCGAGGCGACACCGCTGCCCGGAGCGAGGTCGTCGATGCCGGCGAGGCGGTAGTCGACGCCCGCGGCGGTGTTCGCACGGATCCAGTCGGCGTCCGCGACGTTGCCCGACCCGTCGACGGTGGGGTTGCCCTGGGCGTCGGGCTTGGCGACGAGGAGCTGGAACGCGTTGTCCGTGCCCGGGCCGATGCCGCCGCCGGCGGTGCCGCCGTTGAGGTTGATGTTGGCGAAGTCGGTGAAGGCGGCGCTGGTGACGAGCGCGCCGGCAACGAGCAGGGTGCCGGCGGCGATGACCGCGCGCTTGCGACCGTTCTTCTTCTGGTTCTCTTCCATGGAGAGTCCTTGTCGTTCGGAGCTTCTCCCGCTCGGGGTGGCGGGCACAGCTCCCACTCTCCCCAGGATGAGGGACACGGAGCAGGCATCTCCGTGGCGCTTGCGTGGAGGGCGCGGCCGATCTCCGTGCAAACGTCATCGGCGGCAGTGACGTCTGAAGTGCGCACACGTGCGCTTTCACTGCCTGAGGCACAAAGGCCTCACCGACACGACGCCGGGCGAAACACGACGCCCCGGCCACCGCGGGTTTCCGCGGCGCCGGGGCGCAGGTGCGATCAGCGGGTCAGGCGCAGACCTTCCCGAGCTCGGTGAACGACTCGGTGATGGCGGTCGCCTTCTCCCCCACCTTGCTCGCGTCGATGGAGGCCGGGTTCTGCACGGCGTCGTGGAGGAAGGTCGCGTAGTCGTCGATGGCGGCGGACGCCTTGTCGACCGGCGCCTTGACCTCCGGGTTGCCCACCTGGTCCTTGATGCCCGACACGGTGTCGCTCATCTGGTCGAACAGGGCGAGGGCCTTCTGCGGGTCCGACATGGCGGCCGACGCCTGCGACTGCATGCCCTGGAGCTTCTCCAGGCCCGACTTCACGGCCGCGCACGCGTCGGCCTTCGACTGGTCCGCCGACACCTTCGCCTCGGCGGACGGCTTCGACGACGAGGACGAGGACGAGGAGGCGGACCCGCCGGAGCCTCCCGCCGAGCAGCCCGTGACGGCGGCGGTGACGGTCGAGACGGCGACGACGGCGAGCGCGAGGCGCGCTGCGAGAGTGTTCTTCATGATTCCCCTGTGTAGATCGCGGCGCGTGGGCCGCTCTTCCCCCTGAGACGGAGACCCCCACGGGTGGGAGGCGCTCGCCACCATAGCAAAGGCACGGGAACGGCGAATCCGCGCCGGCGGCCCGCCGCGCTCGTACACTGACCATGATGATCGACCCGATGGACCTCCATATCGTGCTGATGGACAGCGCGTCCGCGGCGGCGCTCGCCCAGATCCTGCCGCTCCTGCTGCTGACGCTGATGGTGGAGCTGCGGCGGGTGGAGGTCCACCAGCGCGGGCGCGTGCGACTGACGCGCCTGCTGCTGGGGCTGTTCTTCCTGACGTTCGGCGTGATCGAGACGGTGCTCGTGCTGTCGATCGACGGGTCGTTCATCCCGTTCCAGTGGAGCGATCTGGCCGCGGCGCTGGTGATCTTCGCGCTGCTGGCGCTGCTGTTCTGGCTCTCGCTGCTCGACTCGCCGCACCAGCGGCACGAGCCGCACGACCGTCGTGACGCGCCGCCGAGACGGGACGCCCGGGCGGCCGCGGCCGACGACGAGCTCTGACCGGGGCGGGCGGCGCGGCCGCCGGTCGCCCTGCCCGTCCGCTACTCGTCCGCGTCGAGGCGCTTGCCGCGCATGACGATGAGCGGGTCGGGGCGCTTGACGACGGCCGGGTCCTTGCCGTCGTAGTCGAACTGGCCGAGGAAGTAGCGCATCGCGTTGACGCGGGCGCGCTTCTTGTCGTTGGAGCGGACGATCGTCCAGGGCGCGTGCCGCTTGTCGGTCCGCCGGAACATCTCCTCCTTCGCCACGGTGTACTCGTCCCAGCGGTCGAGGGAGGCGATGTCCATCGGCGAGAGCTTCCAGCGGCGCACGGGGTCGAGCTGGCGCAGGGCGAAGCGGGTGCGCTGCTCGGTGCGCGAGACCGAGAACCAGAACTTCGTGAGGTGGATGCCCGAGTCGACGAGCATCTTCTCGAACGCCGGCGCCTGCGCCATGAACGTCTCGTACTCCTCGTCGGTGCAGAACCCCATCACGCGCTCGACATTGGCCCGGTTGTACCAGGAGCGGTCGAACATGACGATCTCGCCGGCCGTGGGCAGGTGCTGCACATAGCGCTGGAAGTACCACTGGCCGCGCTCCCGGTCGCTGGGCTTCGAGAGCGCGACGACGCGGGAGGTGCGCGGGTTGAGGTGCTCGGTGAATCGCTTGATGGTGCCACCCTTGCCGGCCGCGTCCCGCCCCTCGAAGACGATGACGGCGCGGCGGTCGTTGTCCTCCAGCCAGTACTGGAACTTCAGCAGCTCCACCTGCAGCTGATACTTCTCGAGCTCGTACTGCTCGCGGCTCATCCGCTCGGTGTAGGGGTACCCCTCCTGCCAGGTGTAGACCGGGTTGCCCTCGGGGTCGATCAGGTCGGGATCGGGCGTGTGCCCGCCCTGCACGGTGTACCCCGTGGCCCGCAGGTGCTCGATGTACTCGCGCAGATCGGTCTGAAGGTTGTCGTCGGCCATGTGGTCCTCCTGGTCGCGGCGGGGCGTTCGGTTGGCGCGAGTGTACGCGGCGAAGGTGTCCGCGGGGTGCCGCCGTCAGCGCAGCGCGGCGAGCAGCCCGTCGAGCTCGCGCAGGAGGGTGGAGCGGCCCCGCGCGTCCACCCCGTCGAGCAGCGGCTGGAGGGCGTCGCGCACCTCCGCGGCACCGGTGCGGGCGAGGGCGAGCCCGTCGGGCGTCGCCTCGACCTCCACCGCGCGCGCGTCCTGCGGGCTCGGGAGCCGGCGGACCAGCCCGCGGCGCTCGGCCCGCTCGATCAGGCCGGAGACGGTGGACTTGTCGAGGCCGAGTAGGGCGGCCAGTTGCGCCATGCGCGGCCGGCGGTCGCGCAGCACGCCCAGCATGCGCAGCTGGGTGAGCGAGAGGTCGTGGTCGGCTGCCACCCGGGTGAGCACGCCCATGACGACGAAGGAGGTCTGGACGAGGCCGTCCACGAGGGCGTCGTCGGCGTCATCGGTCATGCCGTCGAGCCTACTTGACAGAAGTTGGGATTACCAACCATTATGGAATGGTTCGTATTACCAACCATTGGGAGGCGCCATGCGCGCAGCAGTCGTCACATCCTTCGATGCCCCGCCGGCCTACGGCGAGTGGCCGGACCCGGTCGCCGCCGAAGAGAGCCCGCAGGGCGGCGGACTCGTGGTCGACGTGGTCGCCGCCGCCCTCCATCCCCGCGTCCGCTCGCAGGCCGACGGCAGCCACTACACGAGCACCGGCGAGCTGCCCTTCGTCCCCGGTATCGACGCCGTCGTGCGCGATGCCGCGGGCGGCCTGCGGTACGCGCTGCTGCACGAGAGCGAGCTCGGGACGTTCGCCGAGCGGACCATCGTGCCGCGCGCGGCGACGGTGCCGCTGCCCGAGGGGATCGACGCGGTGCGCGTCGCGGCGGCGATGAACCCGGTGATGTCGTCGTGGGT
>JAEWDJ010000069.1 GCA_023390155.1 Actinomycetes bacterium
CAGCATGGCTGCGTGCCGTCGCCGACGCGCTCGACGCCGCCGCACCCGAGCTCGTCGAGATCGCCGACCGGGAGACCCGCCTCGGCGAGGCCCGCCTGCGGGGCGAGGTCGGGCGGACGACCGGCCAGCTGCGCCTCTTCGCGACCGTCGTCGAGGAGGGGTCGTACCTGGAGCTGACCGTCGACGACGCGGACCCCGCGGCGACCCCGCCGCGCCCCGAGCTCCGCCGCATGCTCACGCCGGTCGGACCGGTCGCGGTGTTCTCGGCCTCCAACTTCCCCTTTGCGTTCTCGGTGGCGGGCGGCGACACCGCCTCGGCCCTCGCGACCGGCTCCCCGGTGATCGTGAAGGCGCACTCGGGCCATCTCGAGCTCTCCCGGCGCACCGCCGACATCGCCTCCGCGGCGCTCGAGGCGGCCGGAGCGCCGGCGGGATCGCTCGCGCTCGTCGAGGGCCGCGAGGCCGGGAACCTGCTGGTGCAGCATCCCGTGGTCCAGGCCGCCGGGTTCACCGGCTCGATCGCGGGAGGTCGGGCGCTGTTCGACCTCGCGAACGGGCGCCCCGACCCCATCCCCTTCTACGGCGAGCTCGGCAGCATCAACCCGGTCGTGATCACCGCCGCCGCGATCGCCGCCCGCGGCGACGATCTCGCAGCGGGACTCGTCGGCTCCTTCACCCTCGGCGCCGGTCAGTACTGCACCAAGCCCGGCGTCGTGTTCCTCCCGCGTGGGACCGGGTTCGAGGATGCCGTCGCGTCCGCGGTCGCCACCGCCCAGGGCGGCCCGCTGCTCACCGACCGCATCACGGCAGCCTTCCCCGTAGGGGTCGACCGCCTCATCGCGGACCCCTCGGTCTCCGTGCTGGCGGGCGGACGCCGCGACGACTCGGGCGTCGCGCACCCCGTGGTCGTCGTCACGGATGCCGCGGCCGTCGCGTCCCGTCCCGAGGTGCTCCTCGAGGAGTGCTTCGGCCCGACCACGGTGCTCGTCCGGTACGACCACGAGGACGAGCTGCTCCGCGCGCTCGAGACGGTCCCGGGTAGCCTCACCGCGACGCTCCACTCGGAGACCGGCGACGACGTCTCCGACCTGCTCGACGTCCTGCAGCGCAAGGCCGGTCGCGTCCTGTTCGCGGGCTGGCCCACGGGTGTCGCCGTGACCTGGTCGCAGCACCACGGAGGCCCGTGGCCGGCGACCACCTCGCTGCACACCTCGGTGGGGGCGACCGCGATCCGGCGCTTCCTGCGCCCGGTCGTCTACCAGGACGCCCCCGAATCCCTGCTCCCGCCGCAGCTCCGGGATGCCGCGCTCACCCGTGTGCCGCACCGCCGCAACGGGACGCTGATCGCCTGAGCGCGGCGCCGGCCGTCGGCCGCCGCGGTCAGGGGCGCTGACCGTCTCCGTCCAGCCCCCAGATCAGCGGCAGCTCCACCATCGTCGACGGGTCCTGGTCGACCATCGTCGCGATGAGCGCGTCCCACTCAGGGTCGCTGGGCCGCAGCTGCCGCATCCGTCGCTCCATCTCGGCCTTCCCGTGCGTCGTCTCGATGAGGTGGACGAGGGTCAGCCCGTCGCGCCAGATGCGCCACTCGACGACGCCGGACTCGCGGAGCGCGGTGGCGAGCGTCTCGGGCACCCGGCGGTGGGTGCGCGTGTACGCCTCCTCCTGGCCGGGCAGCAACCGGGTGCGCCAGGCGATGACCGAGGTCGGCTGACCCGAGGGGGATGACGGGGTGGCGGTCATGACGGAGCTCCTCCGGTCGAGGGATGGACGGGCTGATCGTTCACAGGGTCGCCGCCGCCGGGTCCCACCCGGCGGGCAGCAGGAGCGGGGATGCGGCGGTCGACGCCACGTCGACCCGGTCGCCGGTCTCGGCGGCGTCGACGATCGAGAGCAGCACGTCGAGGACGTGGTACGCCAGCGCACCGGACGCGCGCTCCGGGACACCGGCCCGGATCGCGCGGGCGAGCTCGACGACACCGGTGCCGCGCGTGAGGGTCGAGCCCGTCTCGGCGATCGTCTCCGGCTCTGCGACCCCGCGGCGCCACAGTGCGGTCGCCCCGTCGAAGGCGTTCGGGTTCGGCACGTCGATCGCGCCCTCCACACCGCTCACCTCGATCATCGCGGCGCGCGTGCGCCAGCCCTGGAAACTGGTGACCAGCTGCGCCGAGGCGCCCGACTCGAACCGCAGGAGAGCGGAGTGGAAGGTCGGCGTGCTCACAGGCACCCGCTCCCCCGCTCGCGGGCCCTTCGCGATGACCCGTTCATCCAGCGCGGTCGAGTCGACGGCCGTGACCGAGGCGACCGGCCCGAGCAGCTGGACGAGGGCCGTGACGTAGTAGGGCCCGAAATCGAGCAGCGGACCACCGCCGGGCAGATAGAAGAAGTCGGGGTTCGGATGCCACCGCTCGGGTCCGGCGCTCTGCATCACGGCCAGCGCGGTGAGCGGCCGGCCGATCGCGCCCGACTCCACGGTGCGCTGCGCGGTCTGCAGTCCGGCGCCGAGGAACGTGTCGGGCGCACTCGCCGCGCGCAGCCCGCGCGCCTCCGCGAGGGTGAGCAGCTCGAGCGCGCTCGAGCGCTCGAGCGCGAAGGGCTTCTCGTTCCAAACATGCTTGCCCGCCTCCAGCGCCCGCGCGGCGACCTCCGCGTGCGCGGCCGGGATCGTCAGGTTGACGACGATCTCGACATCGTCGTGGGCAAGCAGGCCGTCGACCGACCCCGACCACGGCAGGCCGAACTCGGCCGCCCGCTCCGCGGCGCGCGTCTCGTCCAGGTCGGCGACTCCGACGACCTCGAGGTCCGGGAACCCGGTCAGGTTGCCGAGGTACTGGCTCGAGATCACCCCGGCGCCGACCACGCCGACGCGGACGCGCCCGGCGCTCATCGGCCGCCCTCCACCGCGTCGAGGTACGCGAAGCTCGCCGCGATGCCGTCGAAGATGTCGCCCGCATAGCCGTCGAACTCGACGACGCGGAGCGCGTGCGGCGCGGCGGCCAGCACCGCGGCGACGTCGACGGACCCTTCGCCGGCGGGCACCTGACGATCGGCAGGGACGGGGACGCCGTCGCCGTGCGCCTCCTCCGGCCGCGGCAGCGGACCGTCCTTGATGTGGAGCGCGCGCACGCGATCGCCGAGACCGGCCAGCAGGGCGGGGACGTCCGCTCCGCCCACCGCGGCCCAGTAGGTGTCGACCTCGAGGACCGCCGCGGGGTCGAGCGCGTCGACGAACGCCTCGTAGGAGCCGGCGTTCTCGAACTCCCACCAGTGGTTGTGGTAGCCGAGGGTCACACCGTGATCGGCCGCCAGCGGGATGATCGCGTTGATCCGCTCGGCGATCTCCCGCGCCCCGGCCGGGGTCTCCCAGCCGAAGCGCACCGACGACTCGATGACCGTCCCGATCCCCAGCCGCGCCGCGACCTCGAAGCCGCGGAGCGGGTCCGCGTCGTCGGCCAGGAACTTCTCGTGCGCCGTGGGTGCGGGCAGGCCCGACACCGCCAGGAACCGCTCGAACCGCTCGGGGAAGGTCGTGAGCCGGAACGGCTCGACCGCTCCGAAGCCGATCTCCACGAGCCGCCGGGCGACGGAGTCGACATCCTGCTCCAGTGCGTCGCGCACCGTGTAGAGCTGGACGGAAACGGGTGGGTTGGTCATCGTCATCGCTTTCCCTCCGGCACCGTCGCCGGAGCACTCCTTCTCATCGGTCCGATCTCGGTCGGGTACGTCTCGTTCGGGTCGGGGTCACCGGGTGGCCGGCTCGAGCGCCGCGGCCACCGCAGTCACGAGCCGCCGTGCGCGGTCGTCCGCGCCGATCGACATCCGGTTCGTCACGTAGCCGAATCCGACGCGCGCGTCGATGTCGGCGAACCCGATGGCTCCCCCGGCCCCGCTGTGGCCGAAGCTCGTGGGGCTGAGCAGGGAGCCCGCCGCCACCGGGGGCAGCCGGAGCCCCTCGCCCCACCGCTCCTCGACCTGCGGCGTCCCGAACGAGAACAGGTGATCGCCGGCGATGGTGAGCTGCGCGGCCCGTCGGATGTGCTCGTCGTCGAGCAGCCGGAATCCGTCGGTTTCGGCGACCGTGCTCGAGTAGACCCGCGCGAGGGAGTGCGCGGTCGTCACGAGACCGGACGCGGGCAGCTGCGCGCGGAGCACGATCTCCTCGTTGTAGTCGAGGTCGCGCCTGCTCCCCATCGGGAGGCGGATCGCGCCGTTCAGCGTGAGGGCGCGCCAGGCGCGGTCGTCGGCCGCCATGGCCGCATCGACGGCGCGGATCGCCTCCGGGTCGCTCCACTCCAGCGGCCCGACGTCGAGCACGGCGACCTCGGCGAGCACGCTGTCCGGCACCCCGAACCAGCTGCGCAGGCCGAGCGGCTCCGCGATGGACTCCCGGAACACCTCGGCGAACGTCCGACCCGTCGCGCGCCGCACGATCTCGCCGAGCACGAAGCCCTGCGTGACGGCGTGGTAGGCGTACGCCGTGCCGGGCGCCCAGTTGGGCGTCTGCGACTCGATGGCGCGCAGCACCGCCGACCCTTCGCACACCTCCGCCAGGGTGAAGGAGCCGTCGAGGTAGGCCACGGCTGTCCGGTGGGTGAGCGCCCACATGACGGGCATCCCCGCCTTGCCCGCCCCGGCGAACTCCGGCCAGTACCGCTCGATCGGTGCGTCCAGGTCGAGCACGCCGCGCGCCGCCAGCAGGTGCACGAGGAGCGCGGAGAGGCCCTTGCCGACCGAGAACGTCAGACCGGGGGTGTGCTCCTCCCAGGCCCGCCCGGTCCGGATGTCCGCGACCCCGGCCCAGAGGTCGACCACGGGACGGCCGTCCTGGTACACGCAGACGGCGGCTCCCAGCTCGTGGGACTCCGTCCAGTTGGCTCTGAAGGCGTCGGCGACCGCGGCGAACCGCGGATCCGTGTGGCCGTGCACCTGATCGGGCGTCATCGCCCCTCCTCATCATCGCTGGTTGTATGACATGCTATATGTTCGGCGTAGGGGAAGGAAACTGATCGTCATGAGTGTCATCGAATCCGAGAGCCAGAGGCCCGGAGCGCTTGCGGACGGGTTCCGGATCACCCGGCCCGGCGGCCTCGTCCCCACCGCCGTCAAAGTCCTCGTCACCCGCGTCGTCACCGGCGAATTCGACAACGACGAATTCCCCACCGAAGCCGTCCTCACCACCCA
>JAEWDJ010000097.1 GCA_023390155.1 Actinomycetes bacterium
GAGTTCGACATCAGTCACTGAAGAGGATTCCTTTCCCCCGACGCGCTCTCTGCGCGTCGCTGTGGAGCACTCGCCATATGAACTGCCTTGACCGAGCTGCGTTCTGATCCGCGCTACGGTGCGCCCCGGACCTCCGGGCACGCAGGCAGGAATGACGACATGATTGCTTTGAGATCACCCGGAAGCTGGATTCGCTCGTGACGCGGGTTCTTCACGGGTGCACGCACAGTTTACCACCTCGCCCCCAGCGTTTTTGACGCTAGGCGGCGGGCGTGTCCGCGCTCTCGACGGCGGCGGCGGTGACCGTCGCGCCCTTGAAGTCGACCGCCAGCATCAGCGGCTTCCAGTCGGTCTCCGCCTCGCTCGCGACGAGCTCGGCGGCGGCCAGCCGCTGGCTCGGGTCGCTGCAGAGCACGAGGATCGAGGGCCCGGCACCGGAGACGACGGCCGCGAAGCCGCGCTCGCGCAGCAGCGTGATCAGCCGGTTGGTCTCGGGCATCGCCGAGGCGCGGTAGCTCTGGTGGAGCTTGTCCTCGGTGGCCGCGTGCAGCAGCTCGGGGCTCTGGATGAGGGCTGCGACGAGCAGCGCGGAGCGGGACACGTTGAAGACCGCGTCCTCGTGCGGCACCGACTCCGGCTGGAGACTGCGCGCGAGCGCCGTGGACATGACGTGCGAGGGCACCAGCACGAGCGGCGAGACGCCGCGGTGCACGATGAGCTTCTTGAACTGCGGGCCCTCCGGGGTGACCCACGCGATGGTGAGACCGCCGAACAGGGCGGGCGCGACGTTGTCGGGGTGCCCCTCCATGTCGTTGGCGAGCCCGAGCAGGGTCTGGGCATCGAACTCGACGATGCCCTCCAGCAGGCCCTTGGCCGCCATGATGCCTGAGACGATCGCGGCGCCGGAGGAGCCCATCCCACGGCCGTGCGGGATGCTGTTGCGTGCGACCAGGTTCAGGCCGGGCAACGGGTGGCCGACCGAGGCGAAGGTGTGCGCGATCGCGCGCACGACGAGGTTGGACTCGTCCGTCGGCACCTCGCCGGCGCCGACGCCGATGACCTCGACGGTCGCGCCGGGCTCGTCGCGGACGGAGACCTGCAGCTCGTCGTAGAGGGCGAGCGCGAGGCCGAGCGTGTCGAAGCCGGGGCCGAGGTTGGCGCTGGTCGCGGGCACCTTGACGGTGACGGACCGGCCGCTCAGCGCGTCGGCCGAGAACGTCACGCCGTCGCCCCGCTGGCGACCAGGCCGAGCACGTCGGCGATCGCGGCGGTGTCGACCGGGACGACCGTCGGCTGCACATCGGAGCCGTCGGCGGTGCGGAGGGCCCACTGCGGGTCCTTCAGACCGTGGCCGGTGACGGTGAGGACGACCGTCGCGCCGGCCGGGATGACGCCCACCTCGGCGCGCTCGAGCAGGCCGGCGACGCTGATCGCGGACGCGGGCTCGACGAAGATGCCGACCTCGGCCGAGAGGATGCGGTGCGCCTCCAGGATCTTGGCGTCGTCGATCGCGCCGAAGTAGCCGTCGCTGTCGTCGCGGGCGTTCAGCGCCAGCTCCCACGAGGCCGGGTTGCCGATGCGGATGGCGGTGGCGATGGTGTCCGGGTCCTTGACGGGCTGGCCGAGGACGATCGGGGCGCTGCCCGCGGCCTGGAAGCCGAACATGCGCGGGAGCTTGGTGGCCTCGCCGCGCTGCAGCTCCTCGGTGTAGCCGCGGTGGTAGGCGGTGTAGTTGCCCGCGTTGCCGACCGGGACGATGTGGAAGTCCGGCGCGTCGCCGAGCACCTCGACGACCTCGAACGCGGCGGTCTTCTGGCCCTCGATGCGGTCGGGGTTCACCGAGTTGACCAGGTGGACCGGGTAGTTGGTGGCGAGGTCGCGCGCGATGTCGAGGCAGTCGTCGAAGTTGCCCTGCACCTGCAGCAGCTGCGCGTTGTGCGCGATGGCCTGGCCGAGCTTGCCCATCGCGATCTTGCCCTCGGGGACGAGGACGACGGCCTGGATGCCGGCGTGGGTCGCGTAGGCCGCTGCGGAGGCGGAGGTGTTGCCGGTCGAGGCGCAGATGACGGCCTTGGCGCCGTGCTCGACGGCCTTCGAGATGGCCATGGTCATGCCGCGGTCCTTGAAGGAGCCGGTCGGGTTCATGCCCTCGAACTTCACGTAGACGTCCGCGCCGGTGCGCGCCGAGAGGGCCGCCGCCGGGATGAGCGGGGTGCCGCCCTCGCCGAGCGTCACGATCGGCGTGGCCTCGGAGATGTTCAGGCGATCCGCGTACTCGCGGAGGACACCACGCCACTGACGGCTGTAGGACTTCTCGGGCATTACGATCCTTCGACTCGGAGAACGGAAGAGATGGCGGTCACGACGTCACTGGCCGCGAGCGCCTCCACGGTGGCCGCGAGCGCAGCCTCCTCGGCTTCGTGCGTACCGATCACCAGGGTAGCGGTGGGTGCGCCCGCGCCCCGAATCGGACCGTTACCCGCGATGACGATCGCGCCCGTGGCGCTCGGCACCGATTGCTGCATCGTCTCGACGCTGACGCCGCCGTCGCTCAGGATGCGGGCGACGGCCGCGAGCACACCGGGCTGGTCGGTCACGTCGAGCGTGATCTGGTAGCGGGTGACCACGCGGCCGATGTCGAGCACCGGGAGGTCGGCGTGCGTCGACTCGGCGACGCCCGGTCCGCCGACGACGTGGCGGCGCGCGGCCGAGACCACGTCGCCGAGCACGGCGGAGGCGGTCTCGACCCCGCCGGCGCCCGCGCCGTAGAACATCAGGTCGCCCGCGGCGCCCGCCTGCACGAACACCGCGTTGTGCGCGCCGTGCACGGCCGCGAGCGGGTGCTGCCGGTCGACGAGCGCGGGGTAGACGCGGGCCGATACGCCCTCCTCCCCCGTCTCGGGGTCGGTCAGGCGCTCGCAGATCGCGAGGAGCTTGATCACCGCACCGGCCTCGCGCGCGGCCTCCACCTGGGCGGTGGTGATGCCGGTGATGCCCTCGCGGTAGACGCGGTCGAGCGGGACGGTCGTGTGGAACGCGAGGCTCGCCAGGATGGCCGCCTTCTGCGCGGCGTCGTAGCCGCCGATGTCGGCGGTCGGGTCGGCCTCCGCGTAGCCGCGCTCGGTGGCGGTCGCGAGGGCGTCCTGCAGGCTCTCGCCGTTGACGTCCATCCGGTCGAGGATGAAGTTCGTCGTGCCGTTGACGATGCCGAGGATGCGGTTGACCCGGTCGCCGGCGAGGCTGTCGCGCAGCGGGCGGATGATCGGGATTGCGCCGGCGACGGCCGCCTCGTAATAGAGCTGCGCGCCGACCTGCTCGGCCGCTTCGAACAGCTCGGGCCCGTGCGTGGCGAGCAGCGCCTTGTTGGCGGTGATCACGTCGGCGCCGGAGTTGAGCGCCTCCAGCACGTACCCGCGGGCCGGCTCGATCCCGCCCATCAGCTCGACGACGATGTCGGCGCCGAGGATGAGCGACGTCGCGTCGGTCGTGAAGAGCTCGCGCGGGAGGTCGGCGTCGCGCGGGGCGTCGACGTCGCGCACCGCGATGCCGACCAGCTCGAGCTTCGCGCCGACGCGCGAGGCGAACTCGTCGCCCTGCTCCAGCAGCAGGCGCGCCACCTGGGAGCCCACGGAGCCGGCCCCGAGCAGGGCGACACGGAGGTTGCGGTACTCGATCATCGGTTCACTCCTTCACGGGCTGCGCCGTCGTACGCGGCATCACGGGACAGCAGGTCGGCCTCAGTCTCGCCGCGCACGATGACGCGGGCGTCGCCGTCGCGCACCGCGATCACGGGCGGGCGGCCGAGGTAGTTGTAGTTGCTCGCCAGGGACCAGCAGTAGGCGCCGGTGGCGGGCACGGCGAGCAGGTCGCCCGGGCGCACGTCGCCCGGCAGGTACTCCGCGTCGACGACGATGTCGCCGCTCTCGCAGTGCTTGCCGGCGACGCGCACGAGCGCGGGCTCGGCCGCGGAGGTGCGGGAGGCGATCCTGGCCGAGTAGTCGGCGCCGTAGAGGGCGGGCCGGGCGTTGTCGCTCATCCCGCCGTCCACGCTCACGTAGCGGCGCACGGCGGTCTCGCCGTCGTCCTCGGCGGAGACGAGCACGTCCTTGGTGGTGCCGACCGTGTAGAGCGTCAGCCCGGCCGTGCCGATGATCGAGCGGCCCGGCTCGAAGGCGACGGCGGGCGTCGGGATCTCGAGGTCGGCGCACGCGTCGGCGACCGTCTCGGCGATCCGCCGGGCCAGTTCGCGGATCGGGGCGGGGTCGTCCGCCGCGGTGTATGCGATCCCGAAGCCGCCACCGAGGTTCAGCTCGGGCACGTCGCCGCCCTGCAGGAGGTCGCGGTGCAGCGTCAGCAGCCGGGCCGCCGACTCGGCGAAGCCGTCGGCGCCGAAGATCTGGGAGCCGATGTGGCAGTGCAGGCCGAGGAACCGCAGGCCGGCGTGCGACCGGATGCGGGCCACCGCGTCGGCGGCGTCGGCCAGGCCGATCCCGAACTTCTGGTCCTCGTGCGCGGTCGCGAGGAACGCGTGGGTGTGCGCGTGGACACCGCTGTTGACGCGGAGCCGCACGCTCTGCACGCGCCCGTGGCGTTCGGCCGCCTCGGCGACGCGGTCGATCTCCTGGAGGCTGTCGATGATGATCGCGCCGATGCCGACGGCCACGGCGCGGTCGATCTCGGCGGCCGACTTGTTGTTGCCGTGGAAGCCGAGGCGCTCGGGGTCGACCCCGGCCGCCAGCGCGACGGCGAGCTCGCCGCCCGAGCAGACGTCGATGTTGAGGCCGGCGTCGGCCATCCAGCGCGCGACCTCGATCGAGAGGAACGCCTTCCCGGCGTAGTAGACCTTGGCGGCGGTGCCGACCTCGGCGAACGCGGTCTGCAGGGCGTCGCGCACCTCGGCGGCCCGCTCCCGCGCCTCCCGCTCGTCAACGACGTACAGCGGCGTGCCGAAGCGGGCGGCCAGGTCGGAGACGCGCACGCCGCCGACGCTGAGCTCCTCCCCGTCGCGCACCACCGTGCGGGACCAGAGGCCGGGGACGAGCGCGTTGGCATCGTCCGGGACGTGCAGCCACGAGGGCGCGAGCGGATTCGGAGCCATAGGGACAACCTCACGGGAACGACGAGTGGGGGGTCTCTCAGGCGAGCGGACCCGGATTGGCCCCTGAAGCCGGTGGAGAAGTACGAAGAGTCTACCGACCCGGCGCGCCGCGTCCCGACCGTGTTACGAGCAGCTGCCCTTGCTCTTCAGGAACGCCTCGTCGATCACGACATCGCTCGCCGTGAGCGTCACCGTCGCGTGCCCGGGCGTCACCGCGATGTCGGAGACCTGGACGCCCTTCGGGAGGTACTGCGCCGCGCACACGGGGAACGGCCCGCGGTCCGTGAGCGCCTGCAGCAGGCGTGTCAGGTTGACGTCGGCCCCGGAGCCGGTCGAGAGGGAGGCCTTGTCGGGCTGCAGCAGCACGGTGTCGCCGGCCGCCTCCGGCTTCGCGGTGACCGAGTAGCCGACCGGGAGGCCGAGCAGGTCGATGCTGCCGTCGTAGCCGATCACGCCGTCGCCGAGCGTGATGTCGCCGGTGGCGCCGGGGATGGTGACCAGCTTGTTGAGCGACTCCTGCGAGATGCTGAGCGTGCCCGTGGCGTCCGAGATCGGCTTGCTGAAGTCGGCCGGGACGCCGGTGGCGACGACGGAGGCACTGAGCGGGGCGCCGTCGACCGTGAGCGTCGGCGCATCCAGCTCCACGTGCTGGAAGGTCCCGGCCAGGTACTGCTGGATGACCGAGACGCCTCCGATGTGGACCTGGACGTCGCCCCGCACGTTCGACGGCAGCTTCTTCTCGATCTCGGAGGAGACCCGCTGCTCGGCGTAGGCGCGCACCGCGACGTCGGCGACCACCAGCAGGACGGCCAGCACGGCGAGCGGGATCAGCACCCACAGCAGCACGCGCACCCAGCGGGGGCGCCGCGTGCGTGCGCCGGTTCCGCCGGGGGCCGGCGGTTCGGGAAGGATCTCGGTGCGCTGCTCGCTCATCCGGCTCACATCCGCTCGGGAGCGGACACCCCCACGAGGCCGAGTCCGTTGCGGATGACCTGGCCGGTCGCGTCGTTCAGCCAGAGGCGGGTGCGGTGCGCGTCGGTGACCGGCTCGTCGCCGAACGGGATGACGCGCGTCGAGCCGTCGCGGACCGCGTACCACGCGTGGTACAGGCCCGCGATCTCCTCGATGTACCGCGCGACCCGGTGCGGCTCGCGTAGTTCCGCCGCCTGGGCGACGACGCGCGGGAACTCCTGGAGCCCGCCGAGCAGGGCGCTCTCGCTCTCGTGGGTGAGCAGCTCGGGCCGGAACACGCTGCGGTCGACCCCCGCCTTCTCGGCGTTGGCCGCGACCGACCGGGTGCGCGCGTGCGCGTACTGCACGTAGTAGACGGGGTTCTCGTTGCTCCGCTTGCTGAGCAGGTCGAGGTCGATGTCGAGCTGCGAGTCGGTGGAGGAGCGCACGAGCGAGTAGCGGGCCGCGTCGACGCCCACCGCGTCGACCAGGTCGTCGAGGGTGACGATGGTGCCGGCGCGCTTGGACATCTTCATCGGCTCGCCGTCCTTGACGAGGTTGACCATCTGGCCGATGAGGATCTGGTGGTTGACGTGCGGGACGTCGCCGAAGGCCTCGGTCATCGCCATCAGGCGCCCGATGTAGCCGTGGTGGTCGGCGCCCAGCATGATGATGTTCTGCTCGAAGCCGCGCTCGCGCTTGTCGAGGTAGTAGCCGATGTCGCCCGAGATGTAAGCGGGCTCGCCGTTGGAGCGGATGACCACGCGGTCGCGGTCGTCGCCGAACGTCGTCGTGCGCAGCCAGACCGCGCCGTCCTCCCGGAAGATGTGGCCCAGGTCGTCGAGCCGCTGGATCGCCCGCTCGACCGCCCCGGACTCGTGCAGCGTGTCCTCGTGGAAGTACACGTCGAAGTCGACGCCGAACGCGTGCAGGCGGTCCTTGATCTCCTGGAACATGAGCTCGGTCCCCCGCGAGCGGAAGACCTCCTGCTGCTCCTCGCGCGGAAGCGCCGCCAGGTCGCCGTCGTAGCCGGCCACCACGCGGTCGGCGATCTCGCCGATGTAGGCGCCGCCGTAGCCGTCCTCCGGGGTCGCCTCGCCGAGGTAGGCCGCCAGGAGGCTGCGCGCGAACCGGTCGATCTGCGAGCCGTGGTCGTTGAAGTAGTACTCCCGCGTCACGTCGGCGCCGGCCGCCTGGAGGATGCGGGCCAGGCTGTCGCCGACCGCGGCCCAGCGGGCCCCGCCCATGTGGATCGGGCCGGTCGGGTTGGCCGAGACGAACTCGAGGTTGACCTTCAGGCCGTGGTAGACGTCGGTGCGCCCGTACGCCTCCCCCGCCTCCAGGATCGTCTGCGCGAGCTGCCCGGCCGCGGCGGCGTCGAGACGGAAGTTGATGAAGCCGGGCCCGGCGACCTCGGCGGAGGCGACCCCGTCGATCGCGGCAGCGGCGCCGGCGATCTCCGTCGCGAGCTCGCGCGGGTTGGCGCCGACCTTGTTGGCCAGGCGCATGGCGACGTTCGACGACCAGTCGCCGTGCTCCCGGTTCTTCGGCCGCTCGAGCGGCACGTCGTCGAGCGTCAGGGCCAGCTCGCCGAGCTCCGCACCTTCCGCTCGTCGCCGGTCGACGACCGCCGTGACGATGTCGAGGAGGGCGGCGGAGAGGTCAGCGGGAGTCATGAGCATCGATTCTACCGGGAGCGCGACGGCATCGATTCCGCAACGAAACCCGGTGGCGCCAGCGACGCGACCCCGGTCCGCCACCCCCGCTTGATAGTCTCGACCGGACGCCGCCCGCCGACACGGAAGACCGACCGCCGCCATGCTC
>JAEWDJ010000098.1 GCA_023390155.1 Actinomycetes bacterium
CTAATCCCCGCAACAACGTGAACTTCGGCGGAGGGGGGTGGCGCGGCGCGGGCGGGGCGGCCCGGGGCTACCAGCGGGGGTGGATGGCGGCGCGGAAGTGGGTGTCGTAGATGGCGCGGACGGCGGGGTCGAGGTCGGGGAGGTTCGGGACGGTCGCGGCGGCCGCGTTGGCGCGGGCCTGATCGGCGGAACGGGCGCCGGGGATGACGGTGGAGACGCCGGGCTGCGCGATCACCCAGGCGAGGGCGGTCTGGGCGGGCGTGAAGCCCTCGGGCGCGAGGGCGGCGAACTCACGCGCGGCGAGGACGCCCTCCGCGTAGTCGACGCCCGAGAAGGTCTCGCCGACGTCGAACGCCTCGCCGTGGCGGTTGTAGGCGCGGTGGTCGTCGGCGGCGAACGTGGTCTGCTCGGTGTAGCGACCGCTGAGGAGGCCGGAGGCGAGCGGGACCCGCGCGATGATGCCGACGCCGGCGGCCCGAGCCGCGGGCAGCACCTCGTCGAGCGGCTTGAGGCGGAAGGCGTTGAGGATGATCTGGACGCTCGCGGTGCCCGGGCGCGCGATGGCGGTCAGGGCCTCGTCGCAGGTCTCGACACTGACGCCGTAGGCGGCGATGGCGCCGTCCGCGACCAGGGTGTCGAGGGCGTCGTAGACGGCGTCGCTCGAGAAGACGGGGGTGGGCGGGCAGTGGAGCTGGACGAGGTCGAGCGTGTCCACGCCGAGGTTGCGGCGGGAGCGGTCCGTCCACTCGCGGAACTTCGCGAGCGTGAAGTTGGCCGGGTCCTGCGCCTCGCGGCGGCCCATCTTGGTGGCCACGGTCAGCGGGAGGTCGGGGCGCGCCTCGCGGAAGCGGCCGATGAGCTGCTCGCTGCGACCGTCGCCGTAGACGTCGGCCGTGTCGAAGAAGGTGACCCCGGCCGCGGTCGCCGCGTCGAGGACCTCGAACGCGTCGGCCTCCTCGACCTCGCCCCAATCGGCCCCCAGCTGCCAGGTCCCGAGTCCGACGACCGAGACCTCGCGGCCGGTCCTGCCCAGCGTCCGTTGCTCCATGCGCCCACCCTAACCCGGAGCCCGGGACGCTCCCGGCACGTGCATGGCACGCCCGGCAGCCCGGGACGCGCCCGGCACGCGCGCAGGCGAACCCGGCAGCCCCTGCAACCGCGGTCATCCCCCGCAGCCCCCTCCGCCCCGTCACGCCGCCGCCGCGACCACCCGCTGGTTGCGGAAGTGCCCGGCGAGCATCCCGATCAGCCCGACCGCCGCCCACCCCAGCAGCACGAGCCAGGAGCCGGCCGCGTTCGCGTCGGGGAAGTACGAGAGGTCGCGCAGGAGGGTGACGGAGGCGCCGGGGACGAACCACTGGCCGATCGCACCCCACGGCCCGACGAGGAACTGCAGGGGCTGCGCGGCCGATGAGATCGGGTTGCCGACGAGCACCGTCAGCACCGCGCCGACGGCGATGCCAGCGCGGCCGATGAGGGCGTTCATCCCGACGATGAACGCGGCCGTCGCGAACATCGAGAGCCCGACCGCCAGCGCGTTCGCCGCGAAGTCGCCCTGCAGGATGCCGAACCAGCCCTGCAGCACGGCGGCGACGCCGAGGCCGCCCGCGACGGCGTAGACGACCACCGCGGTCAGCCGCCGCCAGCTGCCGGCGACGAGGAGCGAGATGAGGACGCCGCCGAGCATCCCGCCGAGTACGAGCGGGAACGCGGCGGCGGTGAGGCCCAGACCGCGGGCGTCGGTGGAGGCCAGCGGCACGACGTCGGTCACCGCGACCGTGATCGTGGGCGCCACCGTGCCCGCGGGGGCCTTGCCGGCCGCGACGGCCTCCTGCACCGCCGCTGCCGCCTGGGCGTTCGCCTGCTTCTGGAGGGTGGCCGCGGCCTGGCCGAGCAACTGCGTGACCGCCGCCCCGTTCGCGGAGGCGGTCAGCACCTCCGGCTTCTCGCCCAGGACGATCGCGCCGAAGACGTCGCGCGTGCGGATCAGGCGGACGGCGTCGGCCCGCGATGACACCGTCGTCACGTCGAACGCGCCGTCCGCGGCGCTGTCGAGCTGCGTCTCGACCTGTGCCGCGCGGGCGGAGTCGCCGGCGACGGCGATGGGCAGGTCCTTCACCTCCGACGTCACGGTCGGCCAGAGAAACGCGAGGAGGACGACCAGCACGGCGACGGCCGCGCCCAGCGCGAGGACGACGGACCGGAGCCACGGCGTATGCGGCACGCCGGTGGTCGGGGTCGGGACGGCGGAGGACGTGGACGACGTGGGCGACGTGGGCGACGTGGGGACGGCCGGCTCGGGCGGGGTGAGGGTGCTGCGCGACATGATGGCTCCAATAAAAACGAATGATCGTTCTTTATGGTGAGGCGCGCGTCGGCTATTGTCAAGAACGATCGTTCTTTTTGTTCGCCGATCGCGCGGGGAGGCGCCATGCCCAAAGTCACCGAGGAGCATCGCGCCGCGCGGCGCCAGCAGATCGCCGCCGCCGCCGTCCGGCGCTTCGCGCGCTCGGGCTTCGCCGGCACCTCCATGGCCGACATCATCGAGGAGTCCGGTCTTTCGGCCGGGGCGATCTACGGTCACTTCTCCAGCAAGGACGAGCTTGTCCGCCTGGCCGTGACGGAGATCCTGGACGCGCGCTTCGTCGAGGTCGCCGAGGCCCGCCGCCGCGACCCGCTTCCCTCGCCGGGCGAGGTCGTCGGCCTCCTGATCGCCGGGATGACCGAGCAGGTCGGCGAGCTGCAGCTGCTCCTCCAGATCTGGGGGCAGATTCCGGTCAACCCCGAGCTGGCGACGGTCGCCACGGCGATCGGCGAGCGGGTCACCGGGATGTTCACCGACTACCTCACCGAGTGGTTCGCCAGCGCCCGCGGCGTCGACGCCGACCGCGCGGCCGCGCTGGCCCGGCGCTACGCCTCCCTCTACATCGGGCTCGTGCACGGCTGCATCACCCAGTCGGCCCTGTTCCCGGGATTCGACCGCGCCGCGTACCTCGCCGCGATCGACGCGATCGAACCGCGGATCGACTGACCGGGGATCGACTGACCGCGGATCGACTGCCCGGGGAACGCCTGACCGGGGAGCGTCCGGCCGCTCAGCCGCACGCGGCGGCGACCACGCGCGCCAGCCGCTTGCGGATGATGTGATCGTTGGCCTCCACCCGGTGCATCGTCACATTCCGCAGCGCCTCGACGACGGCCAGGCTGCCCGGCGCGATGAAGGCGTCGAGGGTGCCGTAGACGACATGGACGGGGACACGCACGCGCGCGAGGTCGCTGACGACGGTCTGGCGCTCGATGCAGTTCTCGAGGGAGCGCACGAACGGCGTCCAGTTGCGCTCCGTGATCTCGAAGACGCCCTTGATGGGCAGCATCCGGGCCAGGACCGTCGCATTGCGGATGGTGAAGTCCTTGTTCGCCCGCAGGAACTCGTAGGCGCGCAGATAGGCGCTGACCCTGGTGCGCACGCGCCGGTCCCCGATGGCGGCGGGCGGGCCGTAGACCGGAGGCCCGACCAGCACCAGCCGAGTCAGGGCGGCGGGATGCTCGGCCGCGTAGCGCGCGACGATCAGGCTGCCGAGCGAATGCCCGACGAGCACGAAGGGCGCCCGCAGCCGCAGCGAGCGCAGCGTGCGGTGCAGCGCGGCGACGTGCTCCTCGAGCGTGTAGGAGGCGTCGGCGGGAGCGGGTGAGCGGCCGAAGCCCAGGATGTCGATCGAGATCACCCGGTGGGTCGGCTCGAGCAGCGGGACGAGGTTCTGGAAGGTCACCGACGAGGACGCGATCCCGTGCACGAGCACGACGACCGGTCCCTCCCCCTCGTCGCCGGCCACATGGAGCAGCGGGGCGCGCCGGAACCAGCCGTCGATGGTCTCGCGCAGCCGGCCCATGCACCCATTATCGGCGCTGGGCCGCCGCGTTCGGGGCCGTCGCGTCCAGGGC
>JAEWDJ010000024.1 GCA_023390155.1 Actinomycetes bacterium
CCGTCAGCTTGTCCTTGACCTCATCCACCGACTTCTGACCGAAGTTGCGGATGTTCATGAGCTGCGTCTCCGACAGCGAGACGAGCTCGCTCACGGTGTTGATGCCCTCGCGCTTGAGGCAGTTGTACGAACGGACCGACAGGTCGAGGTCCTCGATCGGCATCGAGAGCTCGGAGCTGAGGACCTGGTCGACCGGCGCCGGGCCGATCTCGATGCCCTCGGCCGCGCTGTTGAGCTCGCGCGCCAGACCGAACAGCTCGACCAGCGTGCGGCCGGCCGACGCGATGGCGTCGCGCGGGCTGATCGCCGGCTTGGTCTCGACGTCGACCACGAGGCGGTCGAAGTCGGTGCGCTCACCGGCACGGGTGGCCTCGACGCGGTAGGTGACCTTGAGGACCGGGGAGTAGATCGAGTCGATCGGGATCTGGCCCGCCTCGCTGTACTCGTTGCGGTTCTGCTGGGCCGACACGTAGCCGCGGCCGCGCTCGATGGTGAGCTCGACCTCGAACTTCGCCTTGTCGTTGAGGGTCGCGATGACCAGCTCGGGGTTGTGGATCTCCACACCCGCCGGAGCCGAGATGTCGGCCGCGGTGACCTGGCCGGCGCCCGTCTTGCGCAGGTAGGCGGTGATCGGCTCGTCGTGCTCGCTCGACACCACGAGACCCTTGATGTTCAGGATGATCTCGGTGACGTCTTCCTTCACGCCCGGCACGGTGCTGAACTCGTGCAGCACACCGTCGATGCGGATGCTGGTGACCGCGGCGCCGGGGATGGAGGAGAGCAGGGTGCGACGGAGGGAGTTGCCGAGGGTGTAGCCGAAGCCCGGCTCCAGCGGCTCGATGACGAACCGCGAACGGAACTCGGAGATGTTCTCTTCGGTGAGCGTAGGACGCTGTGCAATGAGCACTGTTGATTCCTTTCGGCTAAGTGTCCGCTATATGACACTTGCGTTGAGTGAGGTGGGGTTCGTCACGCCGACAGGCGGCGGCCCGGGGGGACCGCCCCCGGCCGGGCGCCGTGAAGAGAACTAGACGCGGCGACGCTTGGGCGGGCGGCAACCGTTGTGCGCCTGCGGGGTGACGTCGTTGATCGAGCCCACCTCGAGGCCGGCGGCCTGGAGCGAGCGGATCGCCGTCTCGCGACCCGAGCCCGGGCCCTTGACGAAGACGTCGACCTTCTTCATCCCGTGCTCCTGAGCCTGGCGGGCGGCCGACTCGGCGGCCAGCTGCGCGGCGAACGGGGTCGACTTGCGGGAGCCCTTGAACCCGACGCCGCCGGACGAAGCCCAGCTGATGACCGCACCGGTGGTGTCGGTGATCGAGACGATCGTGTTGTTGAACGTGCTCTTGATGTGGGCCTGGCCCACGGCGATGTTCTTCTTTTCCTTCTTGCGCGGCTTGCGAGCGGCCGACTTGGGTGCTGCCATTTCTTCTCCTGAATCCTAAGAGCGTGGGGCCGCGGGCCTTAGCGCGCCTTCTTCTTGCCGGCCACGGTGCGCTTCGGACCCTTGCGGGTACGAGCGTTGGTCTTGGTGCGCTGGCCGCGGACCGGGAGGCCCTTGCGGTGGCGGATACCCTCGTAGCTGCCGATCTCGACCTTGCGGCGGATGTCGGCGGCGACCTCACGGCGGAGGTCACCCTCGACCTTGAAGTTGCCCTCGATGTAGTCGCGGAGAGCGACGAGCTGCTCGTCGGTCAGGTCCTTGACGCGGATGTCGCCCGAGATCTCGGTCTCGGCGAGCGTCTTGAGCGCGCGAGTGCGCCCGACGCCGTAGATGTAGGTGAGTGCGACCTCCACGCGCTTCTCGCGCGGGATGTCGACGCCTGCTAGACGTGCCATGTGTTGGCTTCTCCTGTGATGAGTGGAGGTCTGCAGCGATCCCGGTGCCCCGGCCTCCTCCGAGGGTGTCCCCCGCCTCCGTCACCGGAGGCGGGTTGTGGGATCGCCGGTGTTCGTTATTAGGTTATGAGAGCTGCGAGCAGCCCGCGATCAGACCGGGGCGGTCAGCCCTGGCGCTGCTTGTGACGCGGGTTCTCGCAGATGACCATGACCCGGCCGTTGCGACGGATGACCTTGCACTTGTCGCAGATCTTCTTGACGGAGGGGTTGACCTTCATGAGTGCTTCTTACCTTTGTTCGCTGTCCTCGTACCCCGCCCGGGGCTACCCGTGGGCGAGGCCGTTACTTACAGCAGACCTTTACTTGTAGCGGTAGACGATCCGGCCGCGGGTCAGATCGTAGGGGCTCAGCTCCACGATCACGCGGTCCTCGGGGAGGATGCGGATGTAGTGCTGACGCATCTTGCCGGAGATGTGGGCAAGAACCTTGTGACCGTTGGTGAGCTCCACGCGGAACATCGCGTTCGGGAGCGCCTCGATCACAGATCCTTCGATCTCGATGACACCGTCTTTTTTGGCCATAGCCTCACTGTCGCTAAAAGTAGTGGTTTGCTGGTCGTGCGTTGACTGGTGTCGGGCATGCGGAAAACGTGCCCAAGACACCAAGGATCAATCTTATGGTATGAGTACCGTTTTCGCCAATCGAGGGGCTATCATCTGCGCCCGCGTCACGCGATCGGCGTCGGCGTGATGCCGAACGGCGCGAGCCCGGCCGCGCCGCCGTCGGCCGCGGTGAGCACCCAGATCCCGCCGGCGTGGACGGCGACGCTGTGCTCCCAGTGAGCGGCGGCCGTGCCATCCTCGGTGGCGACGGTCCAGCCGTCGTCCTTCACGTAGGTCTCCTGGTCACCGAGCACCACCATCGGCTCGATGGCGACCACGAGTCCCGGCTTCACCTCGGGCCCCTTGGCGCGCACCCGGTAGTTGAACACCGGCGGCTCCTCGTGCATCCGGCGGCCGATGCCGTGCCCGATGTAGTCGGTCAGGATGCCGTAGTCGCCCTGCGAGAGGATGTAGTCCTCGATCGCCTCCCCCACCTCGTTGAGGTGCCGGGCGCGAGAGAGCCGGGCGATGCCGTGCCACAGCGACTGCTCGGTGACGTCGGCGAGCTTCTGGCGCTCGGCCACGACCTCCGGGCGGGAGGGGTCCGGCAGCACGAAGGTGCGGGCCGAGTCGCCGTTCCAGCCGTCGAGGATGGCGCCGCTGTCGACCGACAGGATGTCGCCCGGCTGCAGCACGCGAGAGCCCGGGATGCCGTGCACGACCTCGTCGTTCACCGACGCGCAGATCGTGTGGTGGTAACCCTGCTCGAGCTTGAAGTTCGGCGCCCCGCCCGCCTCGACGATCGC
Organism: Actinomycetes bacterium; assembly: GCA_023390155.1. Taxonomy (GTDB): domain Bacteria; phylum Actinomycetota; class Actinomycetes; order Actinomycetales; family Microbacteriaceae; genus Leifsonia. Next base: position 3,248 of record JAEWDJ010000024.1, read on the forward strand.
CCGCTCGGCGACGGCGTCGAGCTCGAGCGTGGTCGTGCCCGCCGAGACGGCGGCAGCGACGGCGTCCAGAGACGCGGACGTCGCCCGGCCCGGCTCCACCATCAGGCGGAGCTGGGCGGGCGACTTGTAGATCGACCGCTTGAAGACCATCGGGTGGACCGCTACGCGACCGGCTCGCCGGCGGCGGACACCGGCTGGATCCCGCGCTCGGCGAGGGCGGCGCGCACGCGGTCGGCCACCTCGTCGATCTCGCCGAGGCCGTCGACCTCGACCAGCAGACCACGATCGCGGTAGACGTCGACCAGCGGCGACGTCTCGCGGACGTACACCTCCTGGCGGTGGCGGATCGCCTCCTCCGAGTCGTCGGCGCGGCCCTGCTCGAGCGCGCGCTTCGTGAGCCGGGCGACGATCTCGTCCTGGTCGGCGACCAGCTGGATCACGGCGTCGAGCTTCTGACCCTGTGACGCGAGCAGCTCGTCCAGGAAGTCGACCTGCGCGAGCGTGCGCGGGTAGCCGTCGAGCAGGAACCCGCCCGCCGCGTCGGCCTCACCCAGGCGGTCGGTGACCAGCTGGTTGGTGAGGCTGTCGGGGACGTAGTCCCCCGCGTCGACGATGGCCTTGACCTGGAGGCCGAGCGGCGTCTCGTTCTTGATGTTGGCCCGGAAGATGTCGCCCGTCGAGATGTCGGGGATCCCGTACGCGGTGGTGATGCGGGAGGCCTGGGTGCCCTTGCCCGCTCCGGGAGGTCCGACGATCAGTAGACGGGTCAACGCAGAAGCCCTTCGTAGTGTCGCTGCTGGAGCTGCGAGTCGATCTGCTTGACCGTCTCGAGCCCGACACCGACGATGATCAGGATGGACGTGCCGCCGAACATGAAGTTCTGGCTCGCCCCGATCAGCGCGAACGCCGCCAGCGGGATCAGCGCGATGAGACCGAGGTAGATCGAGCCCGGCAGGGTGACACGGGTCAGGACGTAGTCGAGGTACTCGGCGGTCGGCCGGCCGGCACGGATGCCGGGGATGAAGCCGCCGTACTTCTTCATGTTGTCCGCGACCTCCTCCGGGTTGAAGGTGATGGCCACGTAGAAGTACGTGAAGCCAACGATCAGGAGGAAGTACAGGAGCATGTAGAGCGGGTGGTCGCCCTTGGTCAGATAGTTGGTGATCCAGGTGACCCACGGCGCCGGCGCCTGGCCGGCCGCGGGCTGGTTGAACTGCGCGATCAGCGCGGGCAGGTACAGGAGCGACGAGGCGAAGATGACGGGCACCACGCCGGCCATGTTCACCTTGATCGGGATGTACGTGTTGTTGCCACCGTAGGTGCGCCGGCCGACCATCCGCTTGGCGTACTGCACGGGGATGCGCCGCTGCGACTGCTCGACGAACACCACCGCGGCCACGATCAGGAGGCCGATGGCGATCACGACCAGGAGGATCTCGATGCCCTGCGACTGCGCGATCGCCCAGAGGGAGTTCGGGAACTGCGCGGCGATCGAGGTGAAGATGAGGAGCGACATGCCGTTGCCGATGCCGCGCTCGGTAACGAGCTCGCCCATCCACATGATGAGGCCGGTACCGGCGGTCATGGTGACGACCATGAGCATGATCGCGTACCAGGAGTCGTCCGTGATGAGCTGCGTGCACTGCGAGACGGCGGTGGTGCCGAACAGCGCGCCCGAGCGGGCGACGGTGATGAGAGTCGTGGACTGCAGCACACCGAGCGCGATGGTGAGGTAGCGCGTGTACTGCGTCAGCTTGGCCTGACCGGCCTGACCCTCCTTGTAGAGGGTCTCGAAGCGCGGGATGACCACGCGCAGGAGCTGCACGATGATCGACGCCGTGATGTACGGCATGATGCCGAGCGCGAAGATCGAGAGCTGGAGGAGGGCACCGCCCGAGAACAGGTTGACCAGCGAGTAGAGGCCCGAGGTGTCCTGGTTGGCGTTCAGACAGGTCTGCACATTGCCGAAGTCCACGAACGGCGCGGGGATGAAGGATCCCAGTCGGAACAGGGCGATGATGCCCAGGGTGAAAGCGATCTTCCGACGGAGATCCGGGGTGCGGAAGATCCGCGCGACGGCGCTAAACAAAGTGCGTCCTGCTTCCTGTAAGAGTCAGTCGGGTGGCCGGTTATCCGGCCACCCGACTGCGCTGCTTTACGGGTGGTTACTTGATCGAGCCACCAGCGGCGACGATCTTCTGCTCAGCAGAGCCGGAGACCTTGTCGACCGCAACGTTCAGCTTAACCGCAATGTCCCCGTTACCGAGAACCTTGACCTTCTCGTTCTTCCGCACGGCACCCTTGGCGACCAGGTCGGCCACGGTGACGTCGCCACCGGACGGGTACAGCTCGGCGAGCTTCTCCAGGTTCACGACCTGGTACTCGACGCGGAACGGGTTCTTGAAGCCACGCAGCTTCGGCGTCCGCATGTGGAACGGAAGCTGGCCACCCTGGAAGCCGGGGCGGACCTGGTAGCGGGCCTTTGTACCCTTGGTACCGCGGCCGGCGGTCTTACCCTTGGAACCCTCACCGCGTCCGACGCGGGTCTTGTCCTTCTTGGCACCGGCGGCCGGACGGAGGTGGTGCACCTTCAGGACCTGCTCGCGGGGCTCCGCGACGTCCTTCTTGGCCGAGGCCTTCTTCGCCGGAGCGGAGACGGTCTCGTCCTTGGTGCCGGCGGCGGCCTTGTCGGCAGCGGCCTTCGCCGGAGCCTTCTTGGCCGGAGCCTTCTTCTCGGCGGCCGGCTTCTCAGCGGCGGCCTTCGTGCTCGCGGCCTTGGTCGCGGGCTTCTTGGCGGCCGGCTTCTCGGCAGCCTCAGCGTTCTGCTTGTCGGCAGTGTTCTTGGTAGTTTCGGCCATTAGTCAATCTCCTCGACCTTCACCAGGTGAGCGACGGTGTTGACGTACCCGCGGTTCTGCGGGGTGTCCTCGCGGACGACGACGTCACCGATGCGCTTCAGTCCCAGACTGCGCAGCGTGTC
>JAEWDJ010000125.1 GCA_023390155.1 Actinomycetes bacterium
GCTGGACGCCGAGCACGCGGCCCTCGCCGACATCGAGGACGAGGTCGCCGACCACCTCGCCGACGCGACCGCGCTCGACGCGGAGGAACGTGCCCTGCTGGCCTCGCTCCCCTTCGCCGCGCCGCGCGAGGCCGCCGACGTGCGCCGCCGCTACACCGACGCCGAGCGGCTCGTGCGCGACCAGATCGACGCGCACGAGCGTGCCAGGGAGCAGGCCGAGACGCTCCTCCTGAGCGCGTTCGACCGCTACCGCGAGCTGGACCCGTCGGCCGAGCTCGACGCGTCGATCGACAGCCTCCCCGCCGCGCTCGCGCTGCAGCGGTCGCTCGTGGAGGACGACCTCCCGCGCGCGAAGACCGACTGGCTCGCCAAGGCCGGCGCGAGCATGGGCGACAGCCTGCGCGCCCTGCTCACCCAGATCGAGGAGGACGGGCGGGCCATCCGCCGCGGCGTCCGCCCCATCTCGGCGGCGCTGCACGGCATCGAGTTCCGGGAGGGATCGACGCTCGACATCGACCCGCGACCCTCGACGAACAGCGACCTCGCCGAGTTCAAGCGCACGCTGCGTAAGCACACCACCGAGGACCCGGCGGCGACCCGGGACCCCGCCCGGGTCGAGCGCGACTTCCTCGCGCTGCGCGCCGACCTCGGCCGACTGGAGGAGCGCTCCCGCGTGGGCGAGGCGTGGCGGCGCCGCGTGCTCGACGCCCGCGAGCACTTCCAGTTCCGCGCGATCGAGACCCGGCGCGACGGCACCCAGATCGTGCACGAGGGCGTGGCCGGCAAGTCGGGCGGTGAAGGCCAGGAGCTCATCGCGTTCGTGCTCGGCGCCGCGCTCCGCTACCGGTTGGGCGACGGCACCGACCGCGTGCCCGTGTACGCGCCGATCGTGCTCGACGAGGGCTTCGTGAAGGCCGACAACGAGTACACAGGTCGCGCGCTGTCCGCGCTCCGCGGCCTGGGCTTCCAGCTCATCGTGGGCGCGCCGCGCGACAAGGTGAACGCCTTCGAGCAGCATGTGGAGTCGGTCGCCTATGTGACCGGCGACCCGACCCGGCCCGGCCGCTCGCGGATCTATGCCCTCAGCATCCGGGAGGCGGTGGAGCTGGAGCGTGACGCCGGCTGATGCGCAGCCGGCGCGCGGCGGCGGGCGCGCGGCGGCCGACGCAGGGCTAGCGGAAGACGACCTCGTCCAGCTCGACGACCTCCACCCCGCCCGCGACCAGCTCCATCGTCACCCGCGCCGCGATCTCGGCGGCCGGGGCGTCGCCGTCGTACGTGGCGTGCGCACCGGAGGGCACCACCACCGTGAACCCGCGCTCGAGCGCGCCCAGCGCCGTCGACTGCACGCTGTGCTCGCTGCGGGGACCGGCGACCACGAGGGTCTCGACGCCCATGGCGTGCAGCACGTCCGCGAGCGCCGGATTGGAGAGGAACGTGTCCGGGTCGTCCTTGCGGACGACGGGCTCGCCCGGCGCGGGCGGGAACACCAGCTCCCAGCCGGTCGAACCGGGCTCGTCGGACTCGCCCGACGCGCCGTCGTTCTGGACGTGGACGATGGGGACGCCGGCCTCGCGTGCCGCCTCCAGGAGCGCGCCGAGCGCCCGGCCGAGCTCCGCCGCGCCGGCGACGACGCGCTCGCCCTCCAGCCGGTCGCGCTGCGCGTCCACCAGCATCAGTCCATACCGCATCACCCCATACTGCGCCCCATTCGCTAGGGTCGTAAGGGTGTGGATGCGCCAGGGCGGCGCCGGGCGAGGACGGCAGAAGCAGTGGGAGACGATCACGGCAAGGCGACGCAGGCCGCCGTCCGCGAGAAGAACCTGACGACCGCCCTCCAGCTCGTGCTCTCGGGCAACGGCACGGCGACGCGGGCGAGCATCGCCCGCCGCACCGGGCTCACCTCCGCCACCGTCTCCTCCCTGCTCGCCGGGCTCATCGCCGACAGGCTCGTCGCCGAGGGCCGACTCGCCGAGAGCACCGGCGGCAAGCGGGCGACCACCCTCCGCATCGACACGGACCGGCAGGTGCTGCTGTCGGTGCTCGTCCAGCCCGGGCTCGTGCGCGGCGCCGTGCTGAGCATGCTCGGCGAGGAGCTGCACCGGCTCTCCCATCGCCCGTCGGCTCCCGGCGACGTCGACGACATCCGTGCCGTGATCCGCCGGCTCGCCGCGACGACGGACGCGCGGGTCGCGGCGATCGGCGTCCAGGTCCCGGGCATCGCGGACGGGCGCCTGATCCGCGAGAGCGTCCAGCTCGGCTGGACCGACCTCGACCTGGTCGGCGCGCTCTCGGGCGTGGTCGACGCGCCGATCCACCTCGTGAACGACGCCGACGCGGAGGCCATCGCCGACACGAGTGCGGAGGACGGCTTCGGCGCCAACCGGCTCTTCGTCTCCCTCAGCACCGGGGTCGGGGCGGCGGTGATCGTCGACGGCACGGTCGTCGCCGGAGCCGCGCACCGCGCGGGCGAGATCGGGCACGTCCCGGTGCTGTTCGGCGAGGACGCCCCGGTCTGCGCCTGCGGCAACCGCGGCTGCCTGGAGGAGGCGGTCTCGGTGAC
>JAEWDJ010000235.1 GCA_023390155.1 Actinomycetes bacterium
GACTGAGACCGTGTGGATCGCCCCGGGCAACGAGTCGGTCCCCTCGGGCACCACGCGGCAGGAGCCGATGGCGGCCGACGGGACCTTCACCGTGAAGCTCACCGTCCCGGCCGCCACCGCCGAGACCCCGGCCTACGCGATCTACACCTCGAAGGCGCACGGCCAGGGCTTCGCCGACCCGTCGCAGAACACGATCACCGCGCTGACCTACGCGGCGCCGGAGCCGACGAACACCTCGGTCGTGCTCGCCGCCAGCCCCGCCGGCGTGCAGGAGGGCGCCTCCGTCACCCTGACAGCGAGCGTCTCGCCGGTGGATGCGGCCGGCACGGTGACCTTCGCCGACGGCTCGAACACGCTCGGCACGCAGCCCGTCTCGGACGGGACCGCCTCCCTCACGACGAGTTCGCTGGCCGTCGGCTCGCACGGCATCACCGCCTCCTTCGCGCCGACGAACACCGCGCTTTTCGCAGGCTCGACCTCCTCGGCGGTGTCGGTCACCGTCACGGCCGCTCCGCAGCCGACGACGCCGACCGTCACCGTCAGCCCCGCCACCGACGTCGACCCCGCCGCCGGCACCGTCACGGTGAACGGCACGGGCTTCTCGACCGCCGGGACCGGCTTCTACATCGGCGTCGGACCGAAGTCGGCGAAGGACAACGCCGACTGGTTCGTCAACGCCGGCTACTACCAGGGCGTCAAGTGGGCGACGACGGCCGGTACCTACGGTGCGAAGATCAACGCCGACGGCTCCATCTCGATCGCGCTCACCAAGCTGAAGCGCGTGTTCACCTCCGCCGGCACCACCGTGGACTGCGCGAGAGTCGAGTGCGGCGTCTACACCTTCGCCGCCCACGGCTCCGCCGACCGCAGCCAGGACACCTACACGCCGATCGCGTTCGCGGCGCCGAAGGCGACGACGACCGAGATCTCGGCCAGCGACCCGGCCGTCCTCGCGGGTCACACGGTCACCTTCACCGCGACCGTCGCGCCGGCCGCCGCCGGCACCGTGGAGTTCTTCGACGGCACCGAGTCGCTCGGCTCGGCCGGCGTCACGGACGGCGTCGCCACCCTCGACACGACCGCGCTCGGGTCGGGCGCGCACCCGGTCACCGCCGTGTTCACCCCGGCCGACGCCACCGTCGCCGCCCCGTCCACCTCGGCGACGGCCGCGACCGTCACGGTCTACGGCGCCTCGGATGCGCTGCCCGTGCGGGTTAGCCTGACCGTGACCCCGGCCACGGCGGTCGAGGGCACCGAGCTCACCTACACGGCCACGGTCCTCCCGAACGTCGCCGGCGATGGACTTCCGACGTCGTTCCCGGGCTCGATCGTGTTCGGCGAGGGCGACGGCACCGCCGGTCCCGACGCGGCCACCACCTTCGGCACGGTGGCGGTGAACGGCGACACGGCCGTCTTCCGCACCTCGTCGCTCCCGGTCGGGCAGCACACCGTCCGCGGCTGGTATACCCCCTCCGACGCGACCGCGCTGCAGGCCGCCCGCTCGAACTCGATCGGCGCGACGGTGACGGCCAAGCCCGTCGTCCCGGGCGTCCCGACCGTGAACATCCCGCAGGTCCCGGCCGGCGGCGGCACCGTCACCGTCACCGGGAGCGGCTTCGCCACCTCCGCCCCGGGCATCTACCTGGGTCTCGGCCCGGCCGGCCTGTCCGGCTTCTACGCCGGCTCGGCGCAGCTGACCGCCAGCCAGGTCGTCTGGATCGCCGTGGGCAACGCCACGGTGCCCAGCGGGACCACCCGCACCGCGCCGCTGAACGCGGACGGCACGTTCTCGGTCGAGATCACCGTGCCCGCGCCGAGCGCGGAGACCCCGGCATACGCGCTCTACACCTCCAAGGCGCACGGCCAGGGCTTCGCGGACCCGTCGCAGGACACCATCACCCCGGTGACCTTCGCCTCCGCGGGCTCGGCGGTCACGCCGACCATCACCGTCACGACCTCGAACGGCTCCGGCAACGCCGGCGACCCCGTCGACGTCACCGTGCGGGTGGTGCCGGCGGCCGACGGCACCATCACCATCCTGGACAACGGCAAGGTCGTCGCCAGCGGCCTGCGCCTGCTCCCGGATGTGACCGCGGCCCCGACCGCGCGCGTCTCGGCGTTCGCGGCGCTCGCCGCCCCCTCGTCGTCGGTGACGGCGCGGGTGCCCGGCCTCGCCTCGGGCAAGCACGCCTTCTCGGCGAGCTTCGTCCCCGACGACCCGAGCCTGTTCACCCCGGTCGTCTCGCCCGCCGTCGACTTCGTCGTGCAGCCCGCCGCGGCCGCGACCCCGGAGGCGCCGGCTCCGGTCGCCGCCGCGCAGCCCACCTGCGTGGCGAGGGCCGTCGGCGACGCGACCCTGGACTGGGGTGTGAAGACCAGCTTCCGCACCTACATCAGCGGCGGCATCGCCAACGGTTCGTGGACGCTCGCGGGCGTCAGCTACGCCGACGGCCGGTTCGGCTGGACCGGCGGCACGGGCACCTTCAACCCGGACGAGACCCGCGGCCTCGTCCGGTACTCCGGCTCGGTCTCGTTCACGGGGCACGACGGGGTGCTGAACCTGGTGCTGTCGAACCTCGCCATCCGGGTCACCGGCCCGACGCAGGCGACGCTCATCGCGGACGTGCACTCGACCGACATGAACGGCAAGCCGAGCGACTACTCGGGCGTCTCGTTCGCGACGATCGCGCTCGGCGGCGGCACGGCCTCCGGCGCGGCCTTCTCGGTCGACGGCGCGGCCACCGCGCTGACGGACGACGGGGCGAAGGCGTTCGCCGGCTTCTACAAGGCTGGCGACGCGCTCGACCCGATCTCGTTCCGGTTCCCGCTGGGCGCCGAGGTGGAGTGCGACAGCACCACGACCGCCGGCCTCGCCTCGACGGGCAGCGCCGGCGCGGGCGCGACACCGCTCCTCGGCGGGCTGCTGATCCTCGCGGGCGTCGCCGCGGTGGCGGTCGTGCGCCGCCGGGC
>JAEWDJ010000266.1 GCA_023390155.1 Actinomycetes bacterium
GCGGTGGCCGACCCCGCCCACCACCGCCCGGACGGCCCGGGACGTCGCTGCCGGATCACCGCGATCCAGAACAGCACGCCCACCGCGAGCATCGCTCCGCCGGCGAGAGGCAGCCCCTCCGGAGCCCACGGACCGAGGTCGGCGACGCCGATGGCGATGGCGACGGCTCCGGCGACGGTGGAGAGGACGCGGGAGGAGGACACGGGGAGGGGGAGACCGGAGGGCATGGCTCCACGTTAGGAAGGTGCCGCACCCCGACGGATCGACCCGCGAGTGGAGGGCGGGTGGAGAAACGGCTCGAGCCTCCTCCCGTCGCGTCAGCCGCCGTCCGGGAGCTCCGTGCCGTCATGGCGCGCCGTCCGGAACGGGCTGACGGCGAGGAAGGCCGTGACCGCCAGGATCCCTCCGATCGCGATCCACAGGGTCGGGGTGTAGCCGATGGAGTCGGCGAGGAGCCCGCCGATCGGTGCGCCGACGACGATGGCCGCGCGGTTCATCGATCGCATGGTGGTGTTCGTCCTCGCCTGGAGCTCGTCGGGCGTGACCGCCTGCCGGTACCCCATCTCGTTGGCGTTGCTGAGCCCCATGCCGAAGCCGTGGAAGGCCTGCCCGAGAGTGAGGACGACGACGATCAGCCACGGGGCGATCGAGTGCGGGGTGAGGGCGATGATGCACCAGCCGACCACCATGAGCAGGTTGCTCGCGATCACCGCGTAGCCGGCTCCCCAGCGGGTGCCCGCCCGGTGCGAGAGAGTGCTGCCGATCAGAGCAGCCACCCCGGCTCCCGCGAGGGCGACGCCGAGCTGGAACGGGTCGAGGTGCAACCCGACCAGCACGAACGGCGTGAACACCGTGCTCAGGATGCTGCTGAAGAGGAACCAGCCGTGGGTGCCGAAGGCCATCGGGCCCAGGACCCGGTGCCGGTAGACCCAGCGCAGACCGTCGGCGATCTCCTCGCGCAGCCGGCGCGGAGCCGCGGCCGGCTGGACGGGCTCGTCGACCCGGATCCGTCCGATCGCGAAGGCGGAGAGCAGGTAGGAGACCGCATCGACGACGATCGCGAAAGCGGCGCCGATCAGGCTGACCAGGGCACCGGCCACGACCGGTCCGGACGTCTGGACGATCGCATCGCTCTGATCGGTGCGGGCGTGAGCCGCCACGAGGGCGTGGCGGGGGACGATCCGCGGAACGAGAGACTGGGAGGCCGCGTCTCCCACGAGCGAGAGCAGACCGACAGCCACGACCAGCGCGAGCACGGCCGGGAGGCTCAGCCAGCCCACAATGGACAGCAGCGGGATGCCGAGCAGCACGACGGCCCGCCCCAGGTCGGTCCCGACGAGCAGGGGCTTTCGGCGCCGCCGGTCGACGAGCGCTCCCACGACCAGCCCGAACGCGAGATACGGCAGCCAGCGGGCCGCGTTCAGCAAGCCGACGTCGGCGGCACTCCCCCCGAGATCGACGAGCACGAGGACCTGCAGGGCGATGATCGTGAGGGAGGTGCCGAAGCCGGAGACGGTGTACGCGGCCCAGTAGGCGAAGAACCCGCGAAGCCGGAAGACGTCACGCCCTCGGCTGTCGGCCATCCTGCTCCTTCGTCGGTGCGATCCAGGCTAGCCCGTCGACGGCGCCCGGCTCGCTGTCGTGGCCCTGCCAGGGCCACGACAGCGGAAGAGCCCGCGACCTATCGTCGGTTCAGCCGGCGGACCAGCCGGGGGCCTCCAGCGAGGCGTCGTGCATCCGACACGAGGAGCAACAGCCATGAGCGATGACTTCGACCCGCTGCGGTTCGGCATCGTCGAGCCCCGTACGTTCGAGCAGCTCGTCATCGGGGAGGTGTTCCGGGCGCCGAGCCGGACGCTGACGGACGCGCATGCCTCCGCCTTCCAGGCCGTGTCGGCCGACAACCACCCCGTGCACTACGACACGGTGTGGGCGCAGGCGCACGGGCACAGCGCGCCCGTCGTGCACGGCCTCCAGGTGCTGGCCTTCACGGCGCCGGGAGCCACGCTGTTCCCTCACGTCATCGGGGAGGTGTTCATCGCCTTCACGGGGTTGTCCGCGCGGTTCCTCGGCGAGGTCCACGCCGGTGACACGCTGTACTCGCAGTTGGAGATCACGGCGCTCACGCCGGACGGCCCGAATGGGATCGTCACCGCTGCCGTTACCGTGCACAACCAGCGCTCGGAGATCGTGCTCTCGGGCGAGCACACCTACCTGCTCAAGCGCACGGAAGCCCCCGCGGCGTGACGGACGCGGCCGCGGGTGATCGGCGCGTCCCCATCGAGCCGCAGGCGGTGGATGCGCCGCTGACGCAGTCGGCGATCTTCCTCGTGCTGACGATCCGCGACACGGATGATGCGCTGGACACGGTCCGCTCGGCGCTCGCCGACGTCGGAGGGCTCATCAAGACGGTCGCGTTCCGCGGGCTGGGTGCGGCGTTCAGCTGCACGGTCGGGATCGGCGCTCGCGTGTGGCCCGCCCTGACCCGGCGCCCGCTGCCGGCCGAGCTCCACCCGTTCCCGGTGATCGCCGGCGCCACGCACACGGCCCCCAGCACCCCGGGCGACCTGCTCTTCCACATCCGCTCCGACCGGCGCGACCTCTGCTTCGAGTTCGAGCAGCTGCTGCTCGGGCAGCTCGCCGGCGCGGTCGACGTCGCGGACGAGACGATCGGCTTCCGCTACTTCGACGTGCGGGATCTGCTCGGGTTCGTCGACGGGACCGCCAACCCGGTCGGCCAGGACCTGCCGGAGGCGACGATCGTCGGCGACGAGGATCCGTCCGCGGCCGGCGGAAGCTACGTCGTCGTCCAGAAGTACACCCACCCGCTCGCGGCCTGGAACGCCCTCCCGACCGACCAGCAGGAGGCGATCATGGGGCGGCGGAAGGCCGACAACGTCGAGCTCGACGACGCGGCGTCGGGCCAGAAGGCCCACAAGACGCTCGCGACGATCGTCGACGCCGACGGGAACGAGCACGACATCCTCCGCGACAACATGCCGTTCGGGAGCGCCGCCAGCGGCGAGGTCGGCACCTACTTCATCGGGTACTCCCGCCGGCTGTGGGTGATCGAGAAGATGCTCGAGCGCATGTTCGTCGGGGATCCGCCCGGCCTCCACGACCGGCTGCTCGACTTCTCGTCGGCCCGGACCGGATCGACGTTCTTCGCACCGTCGGCGGCGATGCTCGCCGGACTGGACGACCCGCCGGCGGCGCAGACCGCCGGCGATCAGAGCCCCGCGGAGCAGGCGCGGGCGGCGACCGCGACCGCACCGCGCCGCTCCGACGGCTCGCTCGGCATCGGCTCCCGTCGCACGCCCGCTGAAACGAAGGAGACCACGCCATGAACCATCTCTTCCGCGAACTCGCGCCCATCACCTCCCCCACCTGGCAGATGCTGGACGACGAGGCCCGCACGCGCCTGCTCCCCGCCCTCAACGGGCGCCGGCTCGTGGACTTCGCCGGGCCGAACGGGTGGGAGTACTCGGCGACCTCCCTCGGTCGCACGGGCGATGTGATCGACGCCCCCGCCGCCGGCGTGACGGCGCGTTCGCGCATCGTGCTCCCGCTCGCCGAGGTGCGGGTGGAGTTCACACTCGCACGGTCCGAGCTCGAGGCGGCGGACCGGGGCGCGATCGACGTGGACCTCTCCGCCTTCGACCGGGCGGCCTTCGACATGGCGTCCACCGAGAACTCGGCGATCTTCGCCGGCTGGGCGGCGGCCGGATTCACCGGGATCGTCCCGGCCTCCCCGCTGCCGCCCGTGCGCCTCGACGAGAATCCCTCGGATCTTTCGCGAGCTGTCGCCGCCGGGGTCGCCCAGCTCAAGCGATCGGGGGTGGACGGGCCCTACGGCCTGGCGCTCGACACGGACAGCTGGATCGAGCTGGAGGGCGGCAGCGACGTCGGCGGGGCTCCGCTGGCCCGCCATGTGGAGCGCATCCTCGGCGGTCCCGCGCTGTGGGTCCCCGGCGTGGCAGGCCCGGTCGTCGTGAGCCTCCGGGGCGGGGACTTCGTGTTCGAGTCCGGCCAGGACATCGCGCTCGGGTACGCGAGCCACACCGGATCCACGGTCACGCTCTACCTCGAGCAGTCGTTCAGCTTCCGCGTGGCGACGCCGGAGGCCGCCGTCGCCATCGCCTGACCGGCGCGCCGCGTGCGGCCCTCCGGGCGCGCTCTCGCGGCCGGCGTGTTTCGCCCGTGTTTAAGCTGCCGGCGCGAGGGCTTCTTCTGCGTCGAAGCCCGATACGCTCGACGGGATGGACGGCTCGGCTGGCGTGGGACGGGGTCCGGCATGAGTCCTTCGCTCCTGCCGCCGACAGGCCGTCGCGCCGGCCGACTGCCCGCCTCGACGGCGCGCACGACCACATTCCGCGCCTTCGACAGGGTGAGCGCCGCCGCCGTCCACGCGCCGGGGGCACGGGACGACGTGGCGAGCGGCGGCTACGAGGATCCGGGCGACGTGCTGGTCCTGGCCTTCGTGACCGCGGGCGCGGTCGCCTCGACCGTGGGTCGCGAGACGCATCTGCGCGGCCGGGGTGAGATGGCGCTGAGCCGGCTCACCCGCGTCGACGCGGTGGGGATGAGCCTCGACTTCCGTTCCGTGTCACTCCGGCTGTCCGCCGACCTGGTCCACGCGTCGCCGCGCGAGGTCGACGTGCTCATGCGCCGCCCCTTCTCGCAGTCGGACCCCATCCCCCGGCTGCTCGGGATGATGTGCCGGGAGCTGCTCAGCCCGCAGACCCGGCTCGGACCCGGGGTCACGACGGCGCTCACCCAGTCGCTGGTCAACCTGTGCTCGGGACTGTTCGACGACGCCCTCGGCCGCAACTCGCCTCCCGAGCGCAGCTCGCGCAATCTCGTCACTCAGGCGCGCCGCTACATCGCGGTGAACGCCGCGTGCCCGAGCGTCGACCCGCACCGCGTCGCCGATGCGCTGCAGGTGTCGGTCCGGACGCTGCACAAGGCCTTCGAGCACGAACCCGAATCCGTCGCCCAGGCGATCCTCGCCGCGCGCCTGGGCCTCTCCGAGCGTCTGCTGCGCAGCGGCTCCTCCTCGATCGAAGACGTCGCCGCGCGATCGGGGTTCTCGTCGCCGTCGACGTTCAGCCGCGCCTTTCGCCGCGCCCACGACGTGACGCCCCGGGAGTGGCGGCGAACGCACCGGGAGTGAGGGTGGGGCTCGGAGGAGCACCGGCCGGGATCGGCTGCCGCGCGGGAGCCTTGATACAGTCGGCAGGTGGCCAGAAAACGTGAGTTCGACGAGGAGCTGGTCCTCGTCAGTGCGCTGAACGCGTTCTGGAGCAAGGGATACACGCTCGCGTCGATGACGGACATCTCGCGGGAGTCCGGGGTGGGCAACGGCAGCATCTACGGCGCCTACGTGTCGAAGGCCGAGCTGTTCCTCCTGGTGCTGCGGCGCTACTGCGCCTCGAGGGTGGCCAGCGTCCGGGAGTCGATGGCCACCGGGAGCACACCCGCCGAGGCCGTGGCCTGCATGTTCGCGACGGTCGTCGACGACTGCGCGGCGCACTCCCCCAGCTGGGGCTGCCTGATGCTCAACAGCATGGCGGAGCTCGGCCGGGAATGGCCGGAGGTGCGCGACATCGCCACCTCCACCACCGCCGAGATGCAGTCGATCGTGCGCGCGCGCCTCGATGAGGACGGCGTCGAGCCGGCGGAGGGGCGGGGCGTCCTCGCCGCCGAGATCGTCGTCGCGTCGCACTCGCTCATCCAGTACAGCCTGCTGGACGACGACACCGAGGCGCTGCGGCGGCTGTCGGCGTCGGTCCTGAGCCGGTTCGAGCCCGAGCTCGCGCGCTGACCACTGAGCCGTGAGGGCGGCTCCCGCCACCGCTTCCCGGCGTCTTGACACCCAGCGCACGCGTTCTTGCGCCTGAGCGCATCCCCTTATTCTGGAATCACGGTTTCTGAAAGAGTGGGCACGGAACCGGGAGGGGATGTGTCATGACCGAGCAGAAGGCCGTACTGGGCATCTACCTGCGAGCGCGCAGAGACGCCCTCTCGCCCGAGGTCGCGGGGATCCCCGTCGACGAGAAGCGCCGGGTGCGCGGCCTCCGGCGCCAGGAGGTCGCACGGCTGGCGGGCATCAGCGCCGAGTACTACCTGCGCCTCGAGCAGGGGCGCGACCGGCAGCCCTCGACCCAGGTGCTCACCGCGCTCGCGCGCGCCCTGCAGCTCGACGACGACGCCACCGAGTACCTCTTCCGGCTGGCCGGGCAGGCCGCGCCCTCACCGCGGACCAGCGCCCTGCGGGTCGGCGGGAGGTCGACGGTGCCGGAGCCGTCCCCCGCTCACTCCGACCGGGTCAGCCGGGTGCTGCAGCAGTGGGCGTCGAACCCGGCCTATGTGGTCGACCGCAACCAGGATGTGCTCGGGGTCAACGACCTCGGGCTCGAACTCATGCCGTTCCTCAACGACCGCCCGCGGGCCAATCTCGTCGAGGACGTGGTGCTGGGCGCGCTGTCGGCGACGGGTCGGGACAAGGAGTACTGGGACCGGTCGGCGGCCGACTTCATCCGGGCGCTCCGCTACTGGGGCGACCCCGACGACCCGCGGCTGCAGCTGATCGTCGCGTCGCTCTCGGCCACGTCGCCGCTCTTCCGCGAGGTCTGGAACAGCCACGAGGCGAGGCCCTTGCGCAGCGGGATCGTCGCGGTGGAGGTCAAGCCGTTCGGGATGCTCAACTTCCGCTGGCAGACCTTCGCGGTCCCCGGCCGCACCGAGTTCTTGACCATGTTCGGCGACCCGGGCGAGCCGCCGTCGGCCGCCGCGCTCGACTACCTCAAGGCGAAGCTGCGGGTGGAGCGCGAGATCGCCGCGGCCGGCAAGCCCCTCCCCCCGCGCCTCGAGCACCCGGACCACACCGACGACGCCGAGTGGTAGCGAGAGGGCCACGACAGCGCCACCGCCGCCTCCCTAGCGTCAGTGGCGCAGACAACCCCGAAAGGACTCGCCATGCCGACCCCCACCATCGTCCTCATCCACGGCGCCTTCGCCGACGCCGCCAGCTTCGAGCCGGTCACGCGCAAGCTCCTCGACCGCGGCTACACCGTCCTCGTCCCCGCCGTGCCGAACCGCAGCCTCCTCGGCGACTCGGCGTACATCCGCTCGGTCGTCGAGAAGATCGACGGCCCGGTCCTGCTCGTCGGGCATTCGTACGGCGGCGCGGTGATCACCGTCGCCGGCGCGGCGGACAACGTCGTCGGCCTGGTCTACCTCTCGGGCTACGCGCTCGACGAGGGCGAGAGCCTCGGGCAGCTGCAGGGCGGCTTTCCCGACTCCGACCTCGCGGCGAACCTCGTGTACACCCCGTTCCCGAACCCGGGCGCCGAGGACGGTACGGACGTCTCGGTGAAGATCGACGCCTTCCCGGCGGTCTTCGCGGCCGGCATCGACCCGGCCGTCGCCGAGGTGCTCGCGGTCGCGCAGCGCCCGCTGGCCGCCCTCGCCTTCAGCGAGACCGCCCCGGTCGCCGCGTGGAAGACCAAGCCGGCGTACGGCATCGTCTCGGCCGCCGACCACACCATCAACCCGGACGTGGAGCGCTTCGGCTACAAGCGCGCGAACTTCCGCAAGGTCGTCGAGCTCGACGCCCCGCACCTCGTGATGCGCGCCCTCCCGGAGGAGGTCGTCCAGTTCATCGTCGAGGCGGCCGAGGAAGTCGCCTGAGCCCGTCGCCGACCACGCCCGCGTCCTTCGCGACCACCTGGCGAGCTAGCCCCCGCTCCTCGCGGCCTCCAACGCCTCGCGGGCGCGACCGAGCCACCGCTCGGCGCCCGCGATGCGCATCGTCTCGGCGATGACCTCCGCGTCGCCGAACGCCTTCTCGGCGTCGCTCAGATCGCCGCTCGCCACGAGCACGCGGGCGAGGATGAGCAGGCTGATGAACCCGCCGGTCGGGTAGTCGATGTCCTGCGCCGAGGTGAGGCTCGATCGCGCCAGCGTCGCGGCCTCCTCGAGCCGGCCTGCGGCGAGGTACTCGTCGGCGAGGAGCCGCTCGAGGGAGACGCGCGTGAAGAGGACGATGTTGGGCGGCATCTCGCCGGCACTGGCGTGCACCTGGTCGAGCAGCGCGCGGTGGGCGTCGATCGCCTGCTGGGTGCTGCCCAGCTTGTGATACTGGTGGCCCAGCAGCGATGCCGCCTGCAGGATCCCCTCCCGGTCGCCCGCCTCCTGGAGGAACCGCAGCGAGTGCTCCGCCTCGCCGATCGAGGCCGCGCTGTCGCCCCGCTTGTCGAGGGCCCAGCTCAGGTAGAAGCGCGCCCAGCCGCGCTGCGCGGCGTCGCCGGAGCGGTCGGCGGCGTCCACCGCGCGGGCGGCGTCCTCGGTCGCGGCGACGAAGTCGCCCTGCTCGATGATGTCGGCCCAGGTCACGTACCCGAGGTGCGTCGCCTCCGCCAGCGGGTCGCCGAGCACGGCGGCGGACGCGGCGGAGGTGCAGAAGAGCTCGTGCCAGTGGCCCCAGGCCGACCACAGGTCCGAGAACCAGTGCAGGGAATCGGCGACGAGCAAGACGGTGTCATGCTCTCCGCCGGTGGCGGCATCCCGGTAGGCGGCGAGCCAGCTGTCGGCCTCGCTGCGCAGCCAGTCCCGCGCCGCGTCCGCGCTCACGAAGTCGAGGCCGTCGTCGGCCGGGAGCGGTGCCAGCTCCTGCGGTTCGAACCAGCGGCCCGCGCGGGCGGCCGTCAGCAGCAGCCACTGCCGCAGCCGGGCCCGGCGGCCGTCGATGACGGCGCGGGCCTCCTCGTCGCGCAGCCGCTCGGCCGCGTAGAGCCTCGCCAGGTCGTGCAGGCGGTATCGCGTGCTCCCGCGAAGCTCGAGGAGGCCGAGGTCGGTCAGCTCGTCGAGCATGTCCTCGGTGTCCAGCAGGTCGCCGGGGATGATCGCGGAGGCCATCCGGGCGTCGAAGGTGGAGCCGGCGATCAGGGGGAGCGAGCGGTACAGCTCCCGCAACTCGGGCCGTAGGTTCGCGTAGGAGGAGCGGAACGCCGTCGCGACCCCGAGATCGCCCGCGGCCAGGGACCGGAGCCGCTTCTCCTCCTGTCGCATCCGCTCGACGAAGTCGGCAGCGGTCCAGCCGGGGCGGCTCGCGACGCGGTTCCCGGCGATCCGGAGCGCCAGCGGCACCTCCCCGCACAGGCGCGCGAGCTCGGCGACGTCGTCGTCGTTGCGCTGCGAGGCCGGGATGATCCGCCCGAGGAGCTCCCTCCCCTCGCCCGGGGTGAAGGGATGCAGGGCCACCCGGTCCGCGTCGATGCCGGCCAGCGTCCTCCGCGAGGTGATCACGACGGCGCAGTGCGCGCTGGAGGCGAGGACCGGCCGCACCTGCGCCTCGTCGGCGGCGTTGTCCAGCAGCACGTGGATCCGGCCCCGCGCCGACGCCCGCTTCCACGCGGCGGCGGCCTCGTCCAGCGTGCGCGGAGGCTTCTCGAGCGGGTCGGGCAGCTGCCGCAGCAGGGCCTGGATCACCTGGAGCGAGGAGAGCGGCGTCGTGGCGAGCCCGGCCAGGTCGACGAAGAGGAGGAGGGAGTCGTCCGCGTGTGCGCGCTGAAGGGCTTCGACGGCCGTCGTCGTCTTGCCGATGCCGGGCGGGCCCGAGACGATCACGACGACGCCTCCCGCCGGCGAGGCGTCGAGGTGCCCGACGATCCGCGTCACCTCCTCGGCGCGGCCCGTGAAGTCCTGGAGCGGGCGGGGTGCGATCGAGACGGCGTCGTCGGGGGCGATGACGCGGCCGCGACGGGCGGCGGAGGACTGGAAGAGCCCCCGGGCCTGGGCCTCGTCGAGCTCGAGGGCGTCGGCGAGGGCGCGGAGCGTGTGCTGCTGCGGGGAGCGGCTGGCTCCGCGCTCGATGTTGCTGATCGTCCGGTCGCTGATGCCGGAGCGCTCCGCCAGCGCTTCGATCGTCAGCGACGCGCCCGTCCGGTACCGCCGGAGGAGCTCGCTGAGGGGTTCGCGCTCAGCCACGGCGCCGCACCTCCCGCGGCACGCAACCGTTTCCTTCGTGCTTCTTTCGTGGCGACACGCGGAGCGCGTGGGCTGCACTGGAGGCTGCGAGACCCCTCGGACGGGAACCGGCTCGCGGACCGCAAGGAGGAACGGCATGGGCCCCACCATCGTGCTGGTGCACGACGCGTTCACGAGCCCGGCGAGCTGGGCGCCCGTCGCTGACGCACTGCGCGACCTCGGTCACCGCGTCCGCGTGCCGCGGCTCCCGCACCGGAGCCTGTCGGACGATGCGGCGCGCGTCGGATGGTTGGTCGAGCAAATCGATGGTCCCGTCGTTCTGGCGGGTCTCGGGTACGGCGGCGCCGTCATCACGGTGGCCGGCGACGCCGAGAACGTCGTCGGCTTAGTCTACGTGGCGGCCCTCGTGCTCGCGGCGGGCGAGAGCGTGCGAGCGCTGCAGGGCAGCTTCCCCGACTCGAAGCTGGCGGCGAACCTCATCCGCTCGCGGCGTCCCGACCGGCTCGGCGAGGAGGCGGAGGCGGCGGCGGAGGTGTTCACCGCGGATGTCGACGCCTTCGGCGACGTCTTCGCGGCCTCCCTGGACCCGTCGATCGTGCGGGCGCTCGCCGTCTCGCAGCGCCCGTTCGGGGTCGCCGCGTGGGAGGAGTTCGCGCCCGTCGCTGCCTGGCGGTCCACGCCGAGCTGGGGCGTCGTCGCGACGGAGGATGCGGCGGTCGCCCCCGACCTCCAGCGCTTCGGCTACGAGCGGGCGGGCGTGCGCTCCGTCGTCGAGTTGGACGCGCCGCACCTGGTCACGCACACCCACCCGGAGGAGGTCGCCGCGGTGGTCGTCGACGCCCTCGCCGAGCTGGCGGCGGAGGCGGCGGCCGCGGCTCCGAGGTCGTTTGCCGAGCTGCGGGTGGGGGATGTGTTCGAGGCGCCGGCTGTGGCGACGAGCGATCTTGCCGGCGAGGGGGACGCGGTCTGGGTACGCGGCGGGCTCCGGCCGTCGGGGCCGCGCTCTGGCCCCCCGGACTCGATCTACGCGGGCGCCCGGTTCTTCTTGGACGTCGTCGGCGAGTGCTTCGTCGCCCACGGGCTCGGTGCCGTGCGCCGGGCGGAGCTTCGGCCCGGGGACACGCTGTTCGCGCAGCTGCGCATCACCGGTCTCAGTTCGACCGACGCGACCGGTGCGGTCATGACGACGGCGCGCATCCGCACGCAGCGTGGCGACGTGGTCCTGGAGGGCGCGCACACCTTCCTGCTCCGGCTGCGTCCGACCTCCGGTCGCGAGCTCTCAGCCGAGCGCTAGCAGCCAGCCGCGCCGTCCGTCGCGCCGTCCGTCGCGCCGTCCGCCGCGCCGTCCGTCACCGGCGTGCCGTCGACCAGAGGGCCGCGGCGACGAGGACCGGCTGGAAGAACAGCCGGACGAAGCGCTTGCGGTCGGTGTCGAGGCCGAACGCGCTGCGTCCGTTGCGCCACTGCGACAGGTTGCCGGGGAACACCGCGACGAAGAACGCGGCCGCAGCGCGGCCCACGAGCGTGCGGCGGCGGCGCGCGAGCAGCAGCGCGGACCCGAGCGCGATCTCCACGCCGCCCGACGCGAGCACCGTCGTGTCGTCGTCGAGCGGCACGAAGTCGGGCACCTGGGCGCGGAACTCGTCGCGGGCGAAGGTCAGATGGCTCACGCCGGCGAAGACGAGCGCGGCCCCGAGCAGGATGCGGACGGCGGTGCGGGGTGCGGACATGGTGTTCCTCTCTTCGGGGGCCCAGCGACAGTGTGGCCGCGAAACCGACGGCGAGGAAGCCCGCCGCGGCGAACGCCGCCCATTCCACGTTCGCGAGGACCAAATAACCGGTTTGACAGGTGACGCTGACGACTGCCATGATCGTAACCATTCAGACCGGTGACGATCCGGTCCCAATCGGAGGAGAACACCATGGACCTGAGACTCGAAGTCGTCGTCATCCCCGTCGCGGATGTCGATCGCTCCAAGGCCTTCTACGCGGGGCTGGGCTTCCGGGTGGATGCCGACTTCCGCACCGACAAGGGCCTGCGGGTGGTCCAGGTGACGCCTCCCGGGTCCGCTGCGTCGATCATCTTCGGCGAGAAGCTCACCACGGCGGCGCCCGGCTCGGTCGACGGCCTGCACCTCGTCACGGCCGACATCGCCGGCGCGCGCGAGGAGCTGCGGGCACGCGGCGCCGAGGTGAGCGAGCTCTGGCACGATGCCGACGGCATCTTCCACTGGGCCGGCGACGCGAATCGCGTCCCGGGCGCGCATCCCGCGACCGACAGCTACGGCACCTATGCCTCCTTCGCCGACCCCGACGGGAACAGCTGGACCGTCCAGCAGATCGTGACCCGCGCGCCGGGTCGCTGAGCGGCACGCGGACAGGAGGCGGACCATGACCCGGCGCTCACGCACCGACCCCGCGAACGCGCGCCCCGAGACGGACGGGGTGCACCTCGACCGCGCCGACCGTCGCGCACTGGCGGACTACCTCGAGACCCTGCGCGACGCCGGACCGGCGCTCGACGCGCGGCTGGCCGACGCGTTCGACCGGCTGACGCCCCGCCAGCTCGACGCGCTGGTGCTGACCATGACCGCCGCCGACGTGACACCCGAGCCGGCACCCGGGAAGGTGTCTGAGCAGGACCGGCACCCCGCGCCGGGTCGCCGCCCGCGTCTGTCCGGGATGGGGCAGGTGATCCTCGCGGCGGCCGTCGCGTGCCTGGTCTGCGCGGGCGGCGTGCTCGCGGCCGGTCTGGCCTTCGGCGGACCGACCGAGACCGCGGCGACCTCGACCTCGACCTCCACCTCCACCTCGATCGACACGTCCATCACCGATCTCGGCGGTCTCGGCGCGGGCGACTACGACGACTTCTAGCCCGTCGGCGTCACGCCGGGATCATCCTGCCGGATGACGCGAGCCCCGCCCGCCTGCGGCTCTAATGGACGAATGGACACGATCCTCCTCCCCCTGCTGCAGAGCGCGGGTGCGGTCGCGCTCGCCGTGGTCGCGTTCTCGCTCGCGTTCACCTGGACCGCGGTGCGCGGCCCGCTGGACCGCCTGCGCACCGAGCGGGCCCGGCTCCTCGGCTACCTGGGGCTCGGGGCCGTGCTGGTGCTGGCGGCGACCGTCGTCTACCTCGTGCCCGGGCTCCTGCTGCGCGACACGGTCGGTCTCGCGCTCGCCTTCCCGCTGGCCGCGGTCTGGCTGATCGCCGCTGCGGCGCTGCTGGTCACCGGGATGGTGCAGACGGGCGCCGCCCGCGCGGTCTCCTCCGCGTTCGCCGT
>JAEWDJ010000349.1 GCA_023390155.1 Actinomycetes bacterium
GCCGAGACGGTGGCCACGATCGCGCAGGTGGCGGCGACGGCCTCCACGCAGCCGCGGCGGCCGCAGGCGCAGATGCGGTCGGGCGAGGTCAGCGGCAGGTGCCCGATCTCGCCCGCGACGCCGTACGCGCCCTCCACGACCTCCCCGTTGAGGTGGAGGCCGCTGCCGATGCCGCGCCCGATGGTCACGATGGCGAACGAGCCGGTGCCGAGGCCGACGCCGAACCAGTGCTCGCCGATGGTGAGGGCGCGCACGTCGTTCTCGACGACGACCCGCTGGCCGAGCCGCTCGGAGAGCGGGGCGCCGAGCTCGACGCCGCGCCAGTCCATCAGGGCGGAGTCGCGCACGACGCCGGTCTCGCTGTCGACGTCGCCCGAGACGGCGACGCCGACGCTCGCGAGGCGCGGGCCGAGGTCGCCGATGGTGGCCTGCAGGCTGCCGCACAGGTCGACGATCGCGTCGATGACGGCCGCGGGCTCATGCGAGGTGAGGGGCAGGCGGAGGGAGGCGATGCTCCGGGTGGTGAGGTCGGTGGCGACGCCGATGAGCTCGTCCGCGTTGACCTTCACGCCGATGGCGACCACGGCCGCCGGCACCACGGCCACCGGGCTGACCGGCCGGCCGGGCAGGCCGGTCAGCGTCGCGTCGCGCGAGTCGTCGACCAGTCCGGCCGCGACCAGCGGGCCGACGGCCTTCGTCACCGCGGCCTGCGACAGGCCGGTGAGCCGGGCGACGTCGATGCGGCTGATCGGGCTGCGGGTGAGGATCGTGGTGAAGACGCGCGTGGCGGCGTCGGACGACGACTCGAGCAGCGCCGTCCGCGTCAGCGTCTCGTCGTTCATGCGCTCCCCCTTTCGAGGATGCTACCGGGAGGCGTGGGGGGGGGGGGGGGGGGGGGGGGGGGGCCCCCCCCCGCCGCATGCTCCTGACCGTTACTGCTTGGCCAGGATCTCCTTGGACTTGGCCTGGGCCTCCTTCAGGAAGGACGAGTCGCCCTCCCCGCTGAAGTACGCCTCGAACATCGGCTGCAGCGTGTCGGTGATCTCCTGACCGTTCGCGATCGGCGGCGCCGGGTAGAGCTCCTTGTTCTTCAGCGCGTCGATGAAGCTGGAGATGTCGACCCCGTCGGCCTTCTGCGCATCGACCGTCGACTGGAGGGCCGAGGCGATGGAGGGCAGGAAGGTCGCCGTCTTGCCGGCGAGGGTCTGGCACCCCTCGGTGCCCATGTACGAGACCCACTTCCAGGTCTGGTCCACGTGCTTGGTGCCCGCGAAGATGTTGTTCGCGTTGGAGTTGCTGATCATGCCGCGGGTGCCGTCCGGGCCCTCGACGGTCGGCGCGATGCCCACCGTGACGCCGGGGACCTTGGTGATGGAGGTGGCGCTCCAGGTGCCGTCCTGCGCCATGGCGACCTGGCCGGCCCCCATCTGCTCGGCGGCGGAGATCGTGAACTGCCCGAACTTCGGCATCAGGCCGCGGTCGCCGAGACCACGGATGTAGTCGAGCGTCTTGGCCATGCGCGGGTCGTCGTAGGGCAGCACCTTCGGCCACGCGGTGGCGTCGCCGCCGAGCTTCCAGCCGAGGGTGGTGACGAACGGGTTCCACGAGGTCTGCCCGTTGAAGTCGCTCGCGGCGAGCGTTCCGATGCCGTAGGTCTTCACGTTGTTCTTGTCGAACCCGGCCTCGTCGCCGCGCTTGCCGTTCGCGTCGACGGTCAGGTGGGCGACGATCTTGTCGAACGTGCCGCCGTCGTCGGGGTTCCATGTCATCGTCTTGATGTCCTCGTCGGTGAGGCCGGCGGCCTTGACCATGTCCTCGTTGAAGTAGATCGCGGCGGCGGCCCAGTCGAGCGGGATGCCGTACTGCTTGCCGTCGGTGTACTTCCAGGAGTCGACGCCGATGTCGAACTTGCCGAGGTCGAAGTCGGTCTTCTTGATCAGGTCGTCGAGCGGCATGATCTGCTTCTGGCCGGCGTACTGGCCGAGCAGCGGGACGCTGTTCTGGAACGCGTCCGGGGCCGTGCCGGAGACGAAGCCGGCGGTGAGCTTCGTGAAGTAGTCGGTGACGTTGTACTGCGAGATCTTCACCGTGATGTCCGGGTTCTCCTTCTCGAACCCGGGGATGCACAGCTTGTAGTTGGCGGCCTGCTTGTCGTCCCAGGTCCACCAGTTGACCGTGACCTTGTCGCCGGAGCCGCCGTCGGACGAGCAGGCCGCGAGTCCCGCGGTGGCGAGCCCGGCGGCGACGATGCCGGCGATGATGCGGAGCTTCTTCATGAGTTCCTCACTGTGATTGCCCGGACGCCGTCGTCGGCGCCGGAGGGGGTTGGATGTGGTGGGTTCGTGACGACGTGCGTGCCCTCGGCGGGGACGACGACGTGCGTGTCGGTGGCGCCCAGGCGGACGCGCACGCGGCGCGCCTCCGGGTGCGGGTTGTGCAGCACGGCCTCGCGGAGCCGCCCGCCGCTCCACGTCAGGTCGACGGCGATGCCGCCGCGCGCGTGCAGTCCCTCCACGCGGCCTTCGGGCCAGGCTGACGGGAGGGCGGGGAGCAGGTGGATGCCGCCGTCGTGGCTCTGCAGCAGGAGCTCGGCGATGGCGGCCGGGAAGCCGAGGTTGCCGTCGATCTGGAAGGGCGGGTGGGTGCTGAACAGGTTCGGCAGCAGGCCACCCCACTCGGAGCCGTCGACCGGGCCGTGCCGACGAGCGTCGCCGCTGTAGGGCGCCAGCGCCTCCCGCAGCAGCGAGTGCGCGGTCTCGCCGTCGCCGAGCCGGGCCCGCAGGGCGATCTTCCAGGCCCACGACCAGCCCATCGCGCCCGGGCCGCGGTCGTCGAGGAACCTCCGGGCGGCCTCCGCGAGCACGGGGGTCGCCTCGGGCGTGATCAGGTCGAGCGGGTGGAGGCCGACCAGCGGTGAGAGGTGGCGGTGCGCGGGCTCGTGCTCGACGACCTCGCGCGACCACTCGAGCAGCCGGCCGTCGCGACCGATGCCGGGCGTCGGGAGGGTGGGGAGGGCGGCCAGGATCTCGGCGCGCAGAGCGGCGTCGGCGTCGGACTCTGCTCCGGCCTCCGCCGCCGCCGCCTCCGCCTCCGCCTCGAGCACGTCGAGCGCCCGCAGTGCCCGCTGGAACAGCGCGCGGATCAGCTCCACGTCCATCGTCGCGGTCAGCCCCAGCGCGCGCGGCCGCCCCTCGGCGTCGCGGTACATGTTCTCGGGCGAGGTGGACGGGGAGAGGAACGCCACCCCGTCGGGCCCGACCTGCAGCCAGTCCAGGCAGAACTCGGTCGCGCCGCGCAGCAGCGGCCAGAGCCGGTCGCGCAGCAGAGCGGTGTCGCCGGAGAACGCGTACTGGTCCCAGAGCGAGTGGGTCAGCCAGACGCCGCCCATCATCCAGATCGCCCAGCTCGGCGCGCCGTGGCCCATGCCGACCGGGAGGCTCCACCCCCACAGGTCGCTGTTGTGGTGGGCGACCCAGCCGCGGGCGCCGTAGAGCTCCCGGGCGACGTCGCGGCCGGTGCGGGCGATGCGCTCGACCAGCGCGAGCTGCGGCTCGGCCTCGGCGATCAGCCCGAGGGGCCCGGCGGCCCAGTAGTTCATCTGCGTGTTGATGTTGATCGTGTAGTTGGACGACCACGCCGGGCGGAGCTCGCCGTTCCAGATGCCCTGGAGGTTGGCGGCCGGCCCGCCGGGCCGGGAGGACGACTGCAGCAGGTACCGCCCGTACTCGGCGGCGACGGTGGCGCGCAGGCCGTCGTCGTCGCCGTGCAGCACGTCGGCCTCCACGTCCCAGCGGCCGTTGCGCCGACCGCCGATCGCGAACCGTGCAGCCGCCGGTCGACGCGTCAGGGCGTCGCGGGCGGACGGGTCCGCGGCCTCGACGAGTGCGTCGAGAGCGCGGGCCCTGGCACGGTCCCGGATCGTCTCATGGGAGACGCTCCGGCCCTCGTCGTGCGCGCCGGCCCACCACGACTCAGCGCGGGTGGACGACGAGAGGGCGATCAGCAGCCGGCGGGCACCACGGATGCGGAGACCGGAGTCGTCCTCCTCCGTCGTGCCGTCACTCCGCACCGCGAGGACCGCGGTGGCGAAGCCGTCCCAGTCGGAGCCCTCCTCCGCGTAGCGCAGGGGCGGGACGACCGAGGGCTCGTGCAGCGGCGCCCCGTCCACGGGGACCGCCAGGTCGAGGGCCAGGGTGGCGTCGGAGGCGCGCCGCGCGAGCTCGCGGAGCGGGGTGGTGAGCCGTACACCCACCTCGGGGAGCGGACCGTCGGCGACGATCTCGATCAGCAGGGTGCGCGCGCAGACGCGGCTCGTCCGCGTGACCCGCACGTCGCCGAGGGCGAGCTGCTCCTCCACGACGGCGCGGTCGAGGTCGAGCACGCGTGCCGGCTGCCCGCCGGCGGTGGTCGCGCCCGGGATCGCGACGGCGAGGTCCACGAACGGCAGGAACTCCTGCGAGTAGCGGCCCTCGAACGTCAGCAGCAGCTCCTCGGCGCGGTCGAGGTCTCCGGCGGCGATCGCCGCGCGCACCTCCCGCAGCCGCGCGGGCCCGGCGCCGCCCGCGAC
>JAEWDJ010000398.1 GCA_023390155.1 Actinomycetes bacterium
GCCGAGACCTGGCCGCTGTGGGAGGTGTTCGTGCGCGCCTCCCGCGGGCTCAGCCACGTGCACGTCGGCTCGCTGCACGCGCCGGACGAGGAGCTCGCCGTGCGCAACGCCCGCGACCTCTACACGCGCCGGGGCGAGGGCGTCTCGATCTGGGTGGTGCGCTCCGACGCGATCACCGCGAGCGATCCCGATGCCAAGGACGCCTTCTTCACCTCGCCGGAGGGCAAGAACTACCGGCACGCCACCTACTACACCGAGAGCGAGGGGGTGAAGCACCTGTGAGCGCGAGCGACCCCCACGGCCTGGTCGAGCTGAGCACGGTGACGCTGTCGGCGGAGTTCGTCGCGGCCGACGCGCCCGCCACGGCCGACGTCGCCGAGTACGCGCTCTGGCTCGGCGACGACGCCCTCGTGCTCGCACAGCGCCTCGGCGCCTGGATCTCGCGCGCCCCCGAACTCGAGGAGGACGTCGCCCTCGCCAACATCGCCCTCGACCTGCTCGGCCACGCCCGCTCGCTCCTGCGCTACGCGGGCACGGCCGACGGGCGCAGCGAGGACGACCTGGCCTACTGGCGCGACGAGCACGCCTTCCGGTCGGCGCACCTCGTCGAGCAGCCGAACGGCGACTTCGCGCACACGATCGTGCGGCAGTTCGCGGCCTCCCACTACTTCGCCGAGCTCTACGACCGGCTCCGCGCCTCCGCCGATCCCGTGCTCGCCGGCGTCGCCGCGAAGGCGGTCAAGGAGGTCGACTACCACCGCGACCACGCCGACCAGTGGATGCGCCGCCTGGCTCTCGGCACCGACGAGTCCCGCCGTCGCACCGAGGTCGCCCTGGCCGACCTCTGGCCGAGCGTCGCCGAGCTGTTCCGGGACGAGCCGCTGATCGACCGGCTGGAGGGCGTCGCCGTGCGCCCCTCCACCCTCCGCGACCCGTTCGACGCGAGCCTGCGTCCCGTGCTGGACGAGACGGGGCTCGAGCCGCCGACCGTCTTCGCGTCGGCGGGCGGCGGGAGGCGCGGCCGCCACTCCGAGTACCTGGGGCCGCTGCTGGCGGAGCTGCAGGTGCTCGCCCGGCAGCATCCGGGGGCGACATGGTGAGCCACTTCGCCGAGGCGGACCGGGCGTGGGAGGCGGCGGCCGCGGTGCTGGACCCGGAGGTGCCGGTGCTCACGATCGACGACCTCGGCATCCTGCGCGCCGTCACGGTCACCGACGACGGCGTCGAGGTCGTGATGACGCCGACCTACTCGGGGTGCCCGGCGATGGAGGCGATCCGGGAGGACGTGGTGCGTGCTCTCGCGCACGCCGGCTTCGACGCGGTGCGGGTGCGCCTGGAGCTCTCGCCCGCCTGGACCACCGACTGGATCAGCGCGGGCGGCCGGGCCGCCCTGGAGGAGTACGGCATCGCCCCGCCCACCGGGTCCGCCGCGGCGGCGACCGGCCCGGTGCGGCTCGCGCTCCGGGTGAAGTGCCCGCAGTGCGGCTCCCCCGACACCCGCCAGCTCTCGCGGTTCGGCTCCACCTCGTGCAAGGCGCTCTACGTGTGCGAGGCCTGCGGCGAGCCGTTCGACCACTTGAAGGCGCTGTGAGGAGCCGCTGATGGCCCGGGCGCGCTTCCACACGCTCGCGGTCGCCGAGGTGCGGCCGCTGACCGCGGCGAGCGTCGAGGTGACGTTCGCCGTCCCTCCCGAGCTGCGGGGCGAGTACGACTACGCGCCCGGCCAGCACGTGGCGCTGCGCGCGCGCGTCGACGGGCGGGAGCTGCGACGCAGCTACTCGCTCTGCCGGCCCCCGCTGCCCCCCACCGACGAGCGCGACGGACGCATCAGCGTCGCCATCAAACGCGACCTGGGCGGCGTGTTCTCGACGTGGGCGACCAGCGCCCTGCGGCCCGGCGACCGGATCGACGTGATGAGCCCGCAGGGCACCTTCACCGTCGATCTCGGCGCGCTCGACGGCCGCCACGTCGCCGGCATCGCCGCCGGCTCGGGCATCACCCCGCTCATGGCACTGGCCTCGAGCGGCCTCGCCGCCTCCCCGACCTCCCGGTTCACGCTCGTCTACACGAACCGGAGCGCGATCGACGTGATGTTCCTGGAGGAGCTCGCCGACCTCAAGGACCGCTACCCCGCCCGGCTGGCCCTGCACCACGTCCTGTCCCGGGAGCAGCGCTCGGCGCCGCTCCTCTCGGGCCGGCTCGACGAGGAGCGGCTGCGGCGGATGCTCGACGGCCTCCTGCCGCCCGCCACCGTGGACGAGTGGTTCCTCTGCGGACCGTTCGAACTCGTCCAGCTCTGCCGCGACCTCCTGGCGGCGTACGGCGTGCCGCGCCCGACGGTGCACTTCGAGCTCTTCACGACCGGCGAGCCGGGCGAGGTGCGCGGCGATGTCGGGCATCCCGTGGCCGTGCGCGAGGGCGAGCGCACCGCCGAGATCGAGTTCACCCTCGACGGCACCACCTCGACCGTCCGCACGCCCGTCGACGCGAACGAGTCGGTGCTGAACGCGGCCCTGCGCGTGCGCCCCGACGTGCCGTTCGCGTGCACCGGCGGCGTGTGCGGCACCTGCCGGGCGCGCCTCACCAGCGGGGAGGTGCGGATGACCGAGAACTACGCGCTGGAGCCGGAGGAGCTGGAACGCGGCTACGTGCTGACCTGCCAGTCCCATCCCCTGACCGACCGCATCGTCGTCGACTACGACGGGTAGGGAGCGACCATGATCGACCTCGACATCGCCGACGGCCTCGCCCGCGTGACCCTCAACGCCCCGGAGCGCCTCAACGCGCTCCGGTCGGACGACCTCCGCGCCCTCGACGACGCGTATGCGGAAGCCGAGGAGGCCGGCGTCCGCGCCCTCGTCCTCCGCGGCGAGGGGCGCGCCTTCTGCGCCGGCCGCGACATCGCGGGCGTCGATCCGGCCACGGACGACGTCAGCGGCTACCTCGACGGCCTGGTGGCCCCGCTGCTGCGCCGCATCGCCGCCTTCCCCGCGCCGACCTTCGCGGCCGCCCAGGGC
>JAEWDJ010000420.1 GCA_023390155.1 Actinomycetes bacterium
ACGACGGTTCGGGTCAGTGGTGGTCGTGACCCGACTCGAGCTCGCCCTTGGTCGGCGGCACGAGACGGTCCTCGAAGAACCAGCGGGAGAGGCTCCCGCGCACCCGGTTGCCCATGGTGATCTTGCCCTGCTTGTTCGGGCGGATCATCAGCGGCTCGTAGGCCTCGAAGCTCACCAGACGCCAGCGCTCGTAGTCGCTGAGCTGCTCGTGCACCTCGATGAACTCGCCACCGGGGAGCTTCACGATGCGGCCGGTCTCGTACCCGTGCAGCGCGATCGAGCGGTCCTTCTTCTGCAGGGCCAGGCAGACGCGACGCGTCACGACGAAGGCGATCAGCGGGCCGAGGAAGAGCAGGGCCTGGAGGGTGTGGATCACGCCCTCCATCGTCAGCTTGAAGTGCGTGGCGATGAGGTCCGAGCTCGCGGCCGCCCAGAAGACGGCGTAGAACGTGACACCGGCGGCACCGATGGCGGTACGCGTGGCCGCGTTGCGCGGGCGGTCCAGGATGTGGTGCTCTCGCTTGTCGCCGGTGATCCAGGCCTCGATGAACGGGTAGATCAGCACCGTCACGATGAACAGGCCGAGGATCGCCACCGGGATGATGATGTTGAACGACCAGGTGCGGTCGAGCCACACGAACTCCCAGCCCGGCGGGACGAGACGCAGGGCGCCGTCCGCGAAGCCGATGTACCAGTCGGGCTGGGTACCGGCGGAGACGGGGGAGGGGTCGTACGGACCGTAGTTCCAGATCGGGTTGATGGTGAAGAACGACGCCATGGCCGCGACGACACCGAACACGATGAAGAAGAAGCCGCCGGCCTTCGCGGCGTACACCGGCAGGACCGGGTAGCCGACGACGTTGCCCTGGGTGCGGCCCGGGGCGGCGTACTGCGTGTGCTTGTGGATGACGACGAACATCAGGTGCAGCGCGATGAACGCGAGCACCATCGCCGGCAGCAGCAGGATGTGCAGCGTGTACAGGCGGCCGACGATCGCGGTGCCCGGGAACTCGCCGCCGAAGAGGAGGAACGAGATCCAGGTGCCGACCACGGGCAGGCCCTTGATCAGACCGTCGATGATGCGGAGGCCGTTGCCCGAGAGCAGGTCGTCCGGGAGGGAGTAGCCGGTGAAGCCCTCGGCCATCGCGAGGATGAAGAGGACGAAGCCGATCACCCAGTTGAGCTCGCGCGGCTTGCGGAACGCACCCGTGAAGAAGATGCGGAGCATGTGCAGGCCGATGGCCGCCACGAACAGCAGCGCCGCCCAGTGGTGGATCTGCCGGACCAGGAGACCGCCGCGCACCTCGAACGAGATGTTGAGCGTCGACTCCATCGCCGCCGACATGTGGATGCCCTTCAGCGGCACGTACGAGCCGTGGTACACGACCTCGGCCATCGATGCCTGGAAGAAGAACGTCAGGAAGGTGCCGGAGAGGAGGATGACGATGAAGCTGTAGAGCGCGACCTCACCGAGCAGGAACGACCAGTGGTCGGGGAAGATCTTGCGCCCGAACTCCTTGACGGCGCCCGAGATGCTGGTGCGGTCTTCGATGTAGTTCGCGGCTGCTGCCGTGAAACCACCCTTCTTGACCGGTGAAGGTGCCGCGGGTGCGGCGGCTGTGGTGCTCAATGGCGCTCCCAGAAGCTCGGGCCGACGGGCTCGGTGAAGTCGCTGCGGGCGACCAGGTAGCCATCGGCGTCAACGGTGATCGGGAGCTGCGGCAGCGGACGCTTGGCCGGCCCGAAGATGACCTCGGCCTCGTGCGTGATGTCGAACTGCGACTGGTGGCACGGGCAGAGCAGGTGGTGAGTCTGCTGCTCGTAGAGCGCCACCGGGCACCCGACGTGCGTGCAGATCTTGGAGTAGGCGACGATTCCGTCGTAGTTCCAGTTCTCACGGCCCTTGGAGACGTGGAGGTCTTCGGGCTTGAGGCGCATGAGCAGGACGGCCGCCTTGGCCTTCTGCTCGAGCAGGTCGTCGGTCTCGTTGAGGCCCTCGGGGATCACGTGGAACGCGCTGCCGAGGGTGACGTCGGAGGCCTTGATCGGCGTGCCGGACGGGTCGCGGGTCAGGCGGACGCCCTTGGCCCACATGGTCTGCGAGAGCAGCTCCACCGGGTCCTCGTCCTGCGGGGCGAGGCCGCGGAACAGCACGACCGCGGGGAGCGGGAAGGCGATCAGCGCGCCGATGAGGCTGTTGCGGACGAGCGTGCGGCGGTTGAAGCCGGACTCCTCGTCGGCCTGGCGGAAGATCTCCGCCGCCCGCTCGGTCGTGCCCTCGCTGCCGCGCACGGGGTGGCGCAGGTCGACGCCCTCCTTCTCGTGCATGAGCGCCTTGCCCCAGTGGACGGCGCCGATGCCGATGGCGAGGAGGGCCAGCGTGATGCCGATGCCGATGAACAGATTGTTCAGGCGGACCGACCCCGGGTCACTGTCGTCGATGGGGAAGGCCAGGTACGCGGCCACCGCCCAGATGCTGCCGGCGATCGACAGGTAGAACAGCGTGTAGACGGTGCGCTCGGCGCGCCGCTCCTTCTTGGGGTCGAGGTCGGTGACGCGCGGCCGGTGCGGCGGGAAGCCGGGGTTCTCGGGCGCGTCGCGGACGACGATCGCCGTCCCCGAGTCACCCGTGCGGTGGGCGTCGACGGCTGACGAACTGGCTGGCGTCAGCTCGTGACCGCCGTTCTCGTCCTGTGCCATTGTTCTCCTTCTTACGCTTTCTCTACGCTCAGTACCGGCTAGTTGGACTTCGCCGTGATCCACACGGTCAGAGCGACGATGGCGCCGAGACCGAAGATCCACAGGAACAGGCCCTCGGCCACCGGGCCGAGCGAGCCGAGCTCGAAGCCGCCCGGGGACGGGTGCTCCTGGATGTACATGAGGTACGTGATGATGTCGGCCTTGCCCTGCGGGTCGATGTTCAGGTCGTTGAACACGGGCATGTTCTGCGGGCCGGTGATCATGGCCTCGTAGATGTGCTGGGCGCTCACGCCGGTCAGCGGCGGGGCGTACTTGCCCTCGGTGAGCGCACCACCGGCGCCCGCGACGTTGTGGCACATCGCGCAGTTGATGCGGAAGAGCTCGGCGCCCTTGGCCGCGTCGCCCTTGCCGTCGAGGTACTTCTGCTCCGGGATGGAGGGGCCCGGGGCCAGCGACGCGACGTAGTCGGCGAGGGCCGAGACCTGCTCGTCGGTGAACTGGACCGGCTTCTCCTGCGCCTGCGGGCCCTGCATCTGCATGGGCATGCGGCCGGTGCCGACCTGGAAGTCGACGGCGGCCGCGCCGACGCCGATCAGGCTCGGGGCCGCCTCGGTGCCCTGGGCCTCCATGCCGTGGCAGGTGGCGCAGTTGGCCTGGAAGAGCTTCTTGCCCTCGTCGACCGTGGCCTGGGAGGCCGCGGCGGGGGCGGTCTCCGCGGAGGCCGTGGAGGTGGTGAAGGCAGCGTAGGCGCCTCCGGTGAGGCCGAGACCGATCGCGAGGAGCGCGACGGCGGCCAGCGGGTGACGGCGACCGCTCTTACGAACGGGCTTCGCCTTGCTGCGGTTGTTCGAACGCATGGGGTGTGGTCAGCTCCTGATTTCTACTAACGGATGATGTAGATGACCGCGAACAGTCCGATCCACACGACGTCGACGAAGTGCCAGTAGTAGGAGACGACGATGGCGCTGGTCGCCTCCTTGTGGCCGAAGTGCTTGACCGCGAACGCGCGGCCGATGACGAGGAGGAAGGCGATGAGGCCGCCGGTCACGTGGAGGCCGTGGAACCCGGTGGTCAGGTAGAACGCCGAGCCGTAGGCGTTCGAGCTGAGGGAGATGCCCTCGGTGACGAGCGTGGCGTACTCGAGGATCTGGCCCGAGACGAAGATGGCGCCCAGCACGTAGGAGAGCAGGAACCACTCGACCATGCCCCACTTCCAGAACTGGAGGAGGCCCCCGGTCCGGTGCGCCTGCAGACGCTCTGCGGCGAACACCCCGAACTGGCAGGTGACGGAGCTGAGCACGAGGATGGTCGTGTTCGTCGCCGCGTACGGGATGTTGAGGTGCGCCGTCTCGGCGGCCCAGAGGTCCGGCGACGTCGACTTGAGGGTGAAGTAGATCGCGAAGAGTCCCGCGAAGAACATCACCTCCGAGCCGAGCCAGACGATGGTGCCGACGGCCACGACGTTGGGCCGGTTGATCGCCGGCGCACTCGCTGCAGGGGAAATTGAGGTGCTCGTCACGTAACCCATTATGGCTGAAAAGAACCCGTGGTTTTCTCACCTGAAGGGTCTGAATTCGCCCCCAGTGTGGTTAGGCCGTCCTTAGTCGGGCCCGGGAGGGCGGCTCCCCGCGGCCCATCCGCTGCCCATAGGATCGTCCCATGACGGAATCGCAGTCCTGGTCCACCGTGCTCACGTCCCTCCTCGCGGGCGACGACCTCAGCGTGGCGGACGCGGCGTGGGCGATGGATCAGGTGATGACCGGGCGGGCGACGGACGCCCAGCTGGCCGGGTTCCTGATCGCCCTGCGGGTGAAGGGCGAGACCGTCGACGAGATCGTCGGCTTCCGCGACGCGATCCTCGATCACGCCGTCCCGCTGCCCGTCGACCCCATGGCGCTCGACATCGTGGGCACCGGCGGCGACCGTTTCGGCACGGTGAACGTCTCGACGACGGCCTCGATCGTGGCGGCGGCCAGCGGCGTGCCGGTGATCAAGCACGGCAACAAGGCCGCGAGCTCCTCGTCGGGCTCCTCGGACGTGCTGGGCGCGCTGGGCATCGACCTCGCCCTCCCGGCCGAGCGCGTCGCGGAGGTGCTCCAGCGCACCGGCATCACGTTCGCGTACGCGAGCGCGTTCCACCCCGGCTTCGCCAACGCGGGCCCGGTCCGATCGCAGCTCGGCGTGCCGACCGTCTTCAACTACCTCGGTCCGCTGTGCAACCCGGCGCGCCCCGAGGCGTCCGCGGTGGGCGTCGCGACGCTCGACCGCATCCCCCTGATCGTCGGCGTGTTCCAGACCCGCGGTGCGACCGCGCTGGTCTTCCGGGGCGACGACGGGCTGGACGAGCTGTCGACCACCGGTCACAGCCACGTCTGGGAGGTCTCCCGGGGCCTCGTGACCGAGCACGACATCGACCCGCGCGACCTGGGCATCCCGCGCGCGAGGATCGACGACCTGCTCGGCAAGGACGCCGCGTACAACGCGGCGGTCGTGCGTGCCGTGCTCGCGGGCGAAGAGGGTCCCGTGCGCGACATCGTGTTGCTCAACGCGGCGGCCGGGCTCGTGTCCTACGAGCTCGCGTCCGACCCGTCGAGGGTCCAGGACCCCATCCTGGATCGGTTCCGTTCGCAAATGGCGGTCGCCGCCGAGGCCATCGACTCCGGGGCTGCGGCCGCGAAGCTCGACGAGTGGGTGGCGGCGACGCACTGACAGCAGTGGAAGGAAGGGTTTCGATGAAGAAGCTCATCAACGGCGTGCCCGACGTCGTCGCCGAGTCCCTGGCGGGGTTCGGCCGAGCTCACGCCGACATCGTGACGGTGTCGGACGATCCGCGCTTCGTCTCCCGGGCCGACGGCCCCGTGAGCGGCAAGGTCGGCCTGGTCAGCGGCGGCGGAAGCGGCCACGAGCCCCTCCACGCCGGATTCGTCGGTCGCGGGATGCTCGACGCGGCGGTGCCCGGCGAGGTGTTCACCTCGCCGACGCCCATGCCGATCGTGGAGGCCACGAAGGCGGCGGACGGCGGAGCCGGTGTGCTGCACATCGTGAAGAACTACACGGGCGACGTCCTCAACTTCGAGACCGCGGCCGACCTGGTCGGGGCGGAGGGCATCAGCGTGCGCGCCGTCGTCACCAACGACGACGTCGCGGTGCAGGACTCCCTCTACACCGCGGGCCGCCGCGGCGTCGCCGGGACCGTGCTGGTCGAGAAGATCGCCGGGGCGGCCGCCGAGCGTGGCGACGACCTGGACGGGGTCGCCGCGATCGCCGAGCGGGTCAACGCGAACGTCCGCTCGATCGGGCTCGCGCTGACCGACGGCACCGTGCCGCACGCGGGCGAGCCCGGCTTCGTGCTCCCGGAGGACGAGATCGAGTTCGGCGTCGGCATCCACGGCGAGCCGGGGCGCGAGCGCATCAAGCTGGAGCCGGCCGACCGCCTGGTGGACCGGATGATGGACGCGATCCTCACGGACCTGCCCTTCTCCTCCGGCGACCGGGTGCTGCTGTTCGTCAACGGAATGGGCGGCACGCCGCTGTCGGAGCTCTACATCCTGTTC
>JAEWDJ010000026.1 GCA_023390155.1 Actinomycetes bacterium
GCGAGGGCCATCAGCAGGTCCCAGGGGCAGTCCTCGGTGACCTGCCATCGAAGCGTGCCCTCGACGAACATGCCGTCATTGTAGGATCGCGCGGCGCGGCGCAGAAGAGGCACGGACGCGGTCAGGAGCGCCGATCCAGCTCCGCGAGGATCCGCTGCACCGTGCGCTGATTGCGGGCGGTCGCCACCGGCCCCACGGCCCGCCAGAAGGCCGCGGGCACGACGGACTTCGAGACGCCGAGCGGGCACCACTGGTAGACGGCGCGGTCGCCGCGGCGGACGACCTCCGGCGCGGTCGAGGCATCGTCCGGGAACGCGAGGTCCGGCGGGAGGTCGTGGTCGAGGAAGGTCACCACCAGCTTGGAGTCGTCCTCGGCCGTGTCGAGCAGCGGGTCGGCCTCCGCGATCGCCCGGAACCGCGCTTCGGTGAGCAGGACGACCCGCGCCGCGACGCCGGAATGCGCCTCGAGCGCCGCCTCCACCTCCGCCGCGACCCGGGCGGTCGGCTCCGCGTCCGCGGCGAACACCACGTTGCCGCTCCGCAGCAGCGTCACGACGTCCCGGAGCCCCGCGTCGGCGAACGCCTGCGCGAGCTCGGCGGGGGCGACCCGCGTGGAGGCTCCCACGTTGATGCCGCGCACCAGCCCGACGCCGAGCACCTCAGTCCTCCACCGGCTCGGCCGCCACCAGGCGGGAGGCGGGGATGGTCGCAGTCTCCGCCGGGCCCCGTCCGTCGCGGCGGTACTGCGGCTCCCCGAACGCGACGACCCAGGTGGTCAGCCGGTCGACCGGCGAGGTAACGGTGCGCAGGCTCCGCTCGCCGGGAGCGACGATCACGCCGGTGGGCTCGCCCACCCAGTCGTCGCCGGCGGGCGGCTCGCTCTCGCGCACGTAGACCTGCACGCCGACGCCGAGGGCGCCGCCCGTCGACTCCGCGGGCCGCTCGTCCGGATCAGGCGTCGCCTTGCGTCTCCACATGCGACAAGCATCCCATCACCAGCGCGTCCACCCACTCGCCCTCCCAGCGCAGAGCCTCGCGCCGTCGGCCCTCGAGCACGAACCCGGCCTTCTCGTACGCCCGCTGCGCGCGCGGGTTGAAGGCGAACACCTCCAGCTCCACCCGGTGCAGGCCGACGGTCTCGAAGGCGTGCCGCAGCACGGCCCGCGTGGCCTCCGTCCCATACCCCTGCCCGAACCAGCGCGGAGCGCCGAGGGCGATGCGGAAGCCGGCGGAGCGGTTGTCGGCGTCCAGGTCGTTGAGGACCGCCTCGCCGATGTGCGTGCCGTCCTCCGCGCGGACGATCGCCCAGTCGGAGCGGTCGTCGCGGGCGGCGAGGCCGGCGAGCCAGGAGGCGACGCCGTCGCGCGTGAACGACGCGTGCGTCCCGGTCAACCGCATCACCTCCGGCTCCTGGAGCGCCGCCCAGGTGCCCTCGAGGTGCTCGGGTCCGAGCGGGACGAGCCGGAGTCGCTCGGTCGTCAGCTCGGGGACGGGGGCCAGGCTCAGTGCGACGTCGATGGTGTCGTCCTTCCCTCGGGGCCCTTGCGGGCCGGGTCGAGCAGCCGGCGCAGCGTCCAGCGCTCCGCCACGGTCCACGCGGTCGAGGTCAGGATGTAGACGGCGGCCGCGAGCGGCACGAAGGCGGCGA
The DNA here is from genome assembly GCA_023390155.1 of Actinomycetes bacterium. GTDB lineage: Bacteria > Actinomycetota > Actinomycetes > Actinomycetales > Microbacteriaceae > Leifsonia. The sequence goes on from JAEWDJ010000026.1 coordinate 1,649, forward strand.
AGACCACGGTGACGTACGGCAGGAACGACAGCGCCTTGACCATCCCGTTCGGCACCGCGCCGCCCTCCGGCTGCGGGAGGGCGAGGACGCGGCGCGAGATCGTGGTGACGACCGCGATCAGGGCGAGGACCGCCAGGTAGACGGCCATCGCCGGCCAGACCGGGCTGGCGCCGGTCAGTCCGACGAAGCTCGTGCCGAGCGGCGCGCCGAACGCGCGCTCGCCCAGCAGGTCGTTGGCGTGGCCGGCGATCATCGGGTGCGTGAACACCGCGTAGACCAGCGAGATCACCGGGATCTGCGCGAGCAGGGGCAGCATGCCGGCGAAGGGCGACGTGCGCTCGCGCCGGTAGAGGTCGATGGTGGCCTGCGCGAGCTTCTCGCGATCCTTCCCGTGCTTCTTCTGCAGCTCGGCCAGCTGCGGCGCGAGCCGGCGGCGCACGTACTCGGCACGCACCTGGCTGATGCCGACGGGGAGGAGGAGAGCGCGCACGAGCATCGTGAGCACGACGACGGCGACCAGGCCCGCCACGGTGCCGGCGACCGGCTCCACGGCGGCCGAGAGGCCGGTGACGAGGCGGTACGCCCCGTCGAGGAGGGCCGCGACGGGCGGCCAGGAGAAGAGGTCCATGAGTGTGTTTTCCCTGCTGTCGGACGGGCGTGGAGTCGTCTGGCCGCACGCAGGGGCGACACGCCCCGGCTACACGGCCGGCAGGAGGGATCCCGGCGCTCGCGGGCGCGGTCGCCCGTCGGTGTCGGGGTGGGACGGGCTCTCGACGCGGGCGTCGACGTCCGGGTCGACCGGACGGGAGAACACCGCGCGCTCGCGGAGCGACGCCGCCTGCGCGGCGACCGAGCGCAGGGAGGCGGCGGCGACGGTCGCCACCAGGCCGATCGCGCCGGCCA
>JAEWDJ010000095.1 GCA_023390155.1 Actinomycetes bacterium
GCGGGCTTGTCCGCCTCCCACGCCACGGCCAGCTGGCGGCCGTACGAGTGGTTGATCGGCGAGTTCTCACGGGTGCCGTTCTGGCCACCGACCTCGGCCTTGGCCGGGAGGGGGCACGCCTTGGCACCGGTCGGTTGCGTGGTCTTGCCCAGGTTGCTCGGCGTGAAGTCGTCCGGCTCGGGATTGCACCAGTCGTAGCCCTGCGCGGTCTGCGCCGGCGCGGTGGCGCCCGAGGTCAGGATCAGCGAGGAGGTCGCTCCGCCGCTGTACCGGTACGGGTCGGCGAACCCGGTGCCCGACAGCGGACCCCCGACGGCGTTGAGGGTGAGCGGGTTCTCCACCTCGGGCCGGATGAGGTCGACACGCTCGGTCGCGGGCGGGAAGTACGTCGTCCCGACGCGCTCGGAGCACGGGATCGCCTTGTCGCCGGCCGTGATGTCGGGGCAGGCGGACGCCGGGATCTGGAGGTGCGAGGCGGTGTCGGACAGCTGCCCGGTCATGTACGGATCGAACGCGCCCTCGCCGCCGATGTAGCGGCGGAAGAACGCCGACATCGTGGCCAGGCCCATCTTCTCCTGGGCGCCCATCCGGGCCGGGTCGCCGGAGATCTTGGTGTTCACCAGCGGGTTGTAGGTGTCGGAGTTGTCCACCTTGTACGACCACGGGGCGTAGCTCGCTGCACCGGAGAGCCGCAGGTTGTTCGGTGCGGTGTTCGACGCGGAGGTGGGCTGGGTGTCGCCGCAGGCGGGGTCGCCGGTGGCGTTGCCGTCCTGTCCGTCGGCGAACCAGACCGTGTTGTACCAGTTGTGGTTGGCGCCCTGATGGGTCACCTGGATCGAGGGGAACGGGTTGCCCCCGTTGACGTACTGGCTCCGCTCGAAGAAGCGGGCGCCCTGGAGGTTCGAGACGTCGCCGTCGCAGTAGCCGACGATCGACATGTAGGGCACGCCGTAGGGAGCCTTGCGCTCGTAGTCCACCGGGGCGAGCGCGATGACCCCGCGCAGCGGGTAGCGCGGGCCGTCGGTGCGGACGCGGTTGTAGTCGATGAAGCTCGTGACCGCGTCGCCTCCGCGCGAGTGGCCCATGAGGCCGATGCGGGTCATGTCCAGCTTGCCCGCGAGGGTGGTCCCGATCGTCGTGTGCGCGTCGACGGCCAGGCCGCCGGGCTTGTTCGACGCGGTGAGCGCGTCGAGGGTCGCCGCGATCAGCATGCGGCGCTGGTGCATCCCGCGCCCGTTGCCGTCCTGACGCATCATCAGCTGGTCCTGCGAGAGGGAGAACACCGTGTAGCCCCAGCTGGCGAGGTTCTGGCCCAGGTACGCGTACCCGGCCTCGTTGCGCTTGTAGGCCGTGCAGGTCGCCGTGGTGCTGTTCTGGCCGGCGTCGCACGAGCCGTGGTTGCCGTGCACGAGGACGATGACCGGCGACGGCTGGGACCGGTCACTCGGGTAGTAGAGCGAGCCGCGGATCTCGAAGTCCTCCGGCGCGCTGGCCGTGCCGGCCGTCGCGGCGCCGCCCGTCGAGCTGGGCTCCTCGAGCGCGGCCGTCCCGAGCTTGGTCTCCTCGATGGTGGCGGGCGTGTACATCCCGCGCGCCAGGGGGTCGGGCAGCCGGCCGGTGTCCACGGCGGCGACCGGATCCGCTGCGGGAGCGGCGGAAGCCGCCGTGGCGGGGACCAGCAGTCCGGCGATCACGGGGAGCAGAAGGAGCGCGCGCCAGCGCGCCGACGTTCGGGATGCCTTCACGGCTGTCCTCTTCCTGAGTCTGGTGAGTGGACGGAACCCGTCCGGCTCGAACGCTAGGGCCAGGATGTTTCGCGAAAGCGCGGCTGTGTTTCTGTTATGTAAATGCTCTCAGGAAGCTGGGCCACCGGCGTGGCGCCGGGTCAGGCCAGGGCGTCGAGCAGGGCTGTGGCGACCGCGGCGCTCGACTGCGGGTTCTGTCCGCTGATGAGCGTGCCGTCGCGCACGACGAACGAGCTCCACGGCTCGCCGGCCTCGACGATCGCTCCACGCTCGGCCAGAGTGCTCGCCACCCACCACGGGGTGCGCTCGCCTGTGCCGCCGGTGCGCTCCTCCTCGTCGGTGAAGACGGCGAGGCGCCGGCCGGCGAACAGGAAGCGGCCGTCGGCGTCCACCGCGCTCAGCAGCCCGGCCGGTCCGTGGCAGAACGGCGCGATGAGCCGGCCCGCGGCATCGGCCTCCGTCAGCAGGCGGCCCAGCTCGGGGTCGTGCGCCAGGTCGGCCATCGGCCCGTGCCCGCCGGGGAGCACGAGGGCGGCGAAGTCTGCCGCACGCACCGAGGCCAGGGCGACCGGATGCGCGAGCTCGTCCGCGATGGTCGCGAGGTACGCCTCCAGCTCGGCCACGGTCTCGGCGCTGCCGACGATCTGCGGCGAGAGGGAGCCGGGGTCGACGGGCGCCGGCCGGCCGCCGGGGGTGGCGATGGTCACGCGGTGGCCGGCGCCGGTGAGCGCGCGGTGCGCCACCACCAGCTCCTCCGCCCAGAAACCGGTGGGGTGGACGGTGCCGTCGCTCAGGGTGAGCGCGTCGGCCGCGGTGACGATCATGAGGATCTCGGACACGGTGTCTCCTTTCGACACCGTCGAGTGTGCGCGCGCACCGCAGCCCGACGCCGCCCGGAATCGTGGACGCGGGTATCGGATCCCCGATCGCCCGATGGCTCTGAGGGCTAGCCGAGCATCCGGCGCAACTCGCGCGCGACGGCCGCGGCCGGGGTGCGGCGGCCCTCCTCGCCCCGCCGCAGGGCGAGGTAGATGGTGTTGAGGGGAGGGACGTCGGGGTGGTCGAGCAGCACCAGCCTCCCGGCCGCCAGATCGGCGTCGACGAGATAGCGCGGCAGCACCGACATCCCGAGCCCGCCCGCGACGGCCGAGCGGATGCCGCGCAGGTCGGGCACGATCGCGGCCACCTCGAGCGCGTCGGGCCGGCGGCCGAAGACGCTGCGCCAGTAGCGCCGGACGATCGGGAGGTCTTCGGCGTACGCGACCACCGGGATCGCGTCGGGCGCGACGCCGGCCCAGCGTGGTGCGCCCACGAGGGCGAACTCCTCGTCACACAGCGGAGCCGCCGCGACGCCGGCCAGGCGCGGCGGGACCGAGCTGAGCACGACATCCACCCCGCGGGATGCGAGGGCGGGGAGCAGGTCGTCCGGCACGCCGAAGTGGATGCGCGGCGCCACGCGCGACAGGGCGGCGAGCTCGCCCAGCCGGGGCAGCACGAACTCGCCGAGGAACTCGGCCGCCCCTCCGATGTGCACGATCGCGTGGGCGGCTTCCACCGCGGGGAGGAGGTCGGTGGCGTCGTCGAGCGCGTCGAGGTGCGGGGCGATCGCCCGCGCGAGCGCGGCGCCTTTCGGCGTCGCGACCGCGCCCTGCGGCGTCCGCACGAGCACGGCGTGGCCGAGGGCGAGCTCCAGGGCCTGGATGTGCGCGCTCACCGTCGCCTGGGCGATGCCGAGCTCGTCCGCCGCGCGCGACAGCGAGCCCGCCCTGGTCACCGCCAGGAACGTCCGCAGGTGGTCCAGGCTCGGCGCGCTCATCGGGCCAGCCTAGGGGGCGGCGGGGTGGGCCGTCGGGGCGGAACGGTCGATGTCGATGTCGATGTCGATGTCGGGAGCGAATCCGTGCAGGGTCAGAGAACGTGACTCTCGTAGGCGACACCCAGGCCGAAGGCATCCATGGCGTGGCAGACGGCGCCGAGGGTCTCCTCGTCGTGAGCGGTCACGGTCCACTCCGCATGCTCGAACGCCCGCGCGAGGCGCTCGAAATAGGGCTTGTCGACGCGTCCCAGGGAGTGCCCGAAGACCACGATCCGGTCGGGCGGCTGAGGCATCCGGCGGACGAACTCCGTCAACGCGTCGTGCTGATACGCCTTCTCGAACTCCTCCAAGCGCTGTCTCACCGCGTCGTAGGCCCGTGAGTGGTAGAACTCGAAGGTCTCTTCGTGATCGAACTGTGCAAGGACTGCGGCTCCCTGCAAGGATCCGGGCTCGTATCCGAGGATCAGGCGGCTCGCCCCGACTTCGCCGTGCAGATGCAAGATCCGCTCCGGCGGGACGCCGTAGAGCCACTGAAGCGTGTGCGTGTAGTTGAAGGTCAAAAAGTGGTCGTCCGGGCCGAACAGCCCGGCGAACTTCGGCAGCGGTGCGGTGCTCGCAAGCGCGTCATCGGCGCCCCTCGCGAAATCCTCCAACGGGAATCCCAGGAGCTGTTCCGCCTCGTGGATGATCGCGTCACGATCGCTCTCCCGCTCCGACAGCAGATCGGGAGCCCACTGGTCCAGGTGTTCGAGGACCACGTCCAGGTCCGGACGGGCGAGCAGCTCTTCGACATTAGACCAGAGGTCGCCGTCGAAGCTGTAGCTCTCCCATTCGCCAGGAAATCGCTCCGCCTTGCACGCGAGCGGCTTGAGGTGCTCCTTGTAGCTCGTCGGCAGACCATGGTGCAGGTCGAAGCCGTTCCCCAGCACGTACAGCGTCGACACGCGACCTCCTCTCGACTCGACGACGAAGCATATCGGCGCCCGCCCGGCACCCGGCACCGCACCCCGGCCGTGTCAGGATGGACGCGAGCCGCCGGGTGGGCCGGCGGCCGAGCGAGCCGTCCGTCCGGGCGGAGGATGGCGGGGCGGATGAGCGAGCCGTCCGTCCGGGCGGAGGATGGCGGGGCGGATGAGCG
>JAEWDJ010000292.1 GCA_023390155.1 Actinomycetes bacterium
GTGTCGTCGCACGCCGCCGCGCTCGAGGTAGGACGTCGCCTGGCGGAACGCGCCGCCGCCGAGTGGGCCAGGGGCGACGCCGCGACCGTCAGCGCGCGGCGCGCGCACGACGCTCGCGCGGAACGCGCCCGGGCGAATCCCTACGCCCTCCAACCGATCGACCTGTTCGTGGATCCCGGGGTCGCCATCCGCGACAACGCCGAGGCCCTCCTCGAGGACGCCCGGACCGCGGTCGCCGCGAGCGAGGCCGACACCGTGCGCACCCTCGACACCCTCGCCGGCCGCGCTTTCACCGCGTCCGTGTTCCGCGGCTCGCCGGCGCCCGCGACCCTGGCCGAGGTGATGGCGCGGGCGGGGGAGAAGCAGCTGTTCCGCGAACTGCGGCGGATGTCCCTCGCCGAGCTCCAGGCGTACGCGGTCGCCCATCCCGACCTCCTCGACCGCCTCCTCGCCCTCGGGCCGGCGAACATCGCGACGTGGTGGCGCTCCCTCGACGATGCGACCCGGGACCGCCTGGTTCGCGGCCTGCCCCGGGTGATCGGCAACCTCGACGGCGTGGATGCTCGCACCAGGTCCGCAGTGAACGCGGAGCAGCTCGCGAAGGACCTCGGCGCCACCACGAGCCGAGTCGCCGGGCTCGAGCAGCTGCTCGCCCGGACGGATCCGTCCTCCCGCGCCGCGATTCAGATCGCTCTCGATCGCGAGAGGTCCCGCCTCGCTGAGCTGACGGCGATCCAGAAGGCGTTCGGCGACGGGCCCGACGGCGAACCGCCGCGCCAGCTGTACGCGTACTCGCTCGGGGAACGGACGAAGGCGGCGGTGAGCGTCGGGCTGATCGACGACGCGGAGCACGTGACGGTGGTGGTGCCGGGGATGGGGACGACGGTGCGGGGGATGGGGGAGTATGTGAATGCGGCGAGGGATCTCAGAGGGTTGCAGGCCGTCGCTTCCGGGATCGACCCGTCCCGGATCGCCGTGATCGCTTGGCTCGACTATGACCCGCCGGGGTCGGTAGACGTCTGGGGCGTCGCGCATGACGACCTCGCGGAGGTGGGCGCCGATCGGCTCGTCCACGCGCTGCAGGGAGTGCAGGCGAACAACGGCTGGGGCGATCAACCGCCGGGGCTCTCGATCGTCGCCCACTCCTACGGGACGAACGTCGCAGCCGAGGCGTTGGCGCGCCCCGGCGCCAGCGCGGGCAACGTCGTCCTGCTCGGATCCGCCGGTATCACCGGCGACGCTCCCACCGCTGCGACACTCAACGTGCCCGAAGGTCAGGTGTTCGCGACACAGGCCGTCGCGGACGAGTGGGCACCGATCGGCCAGGTCATCTCGGGGAGGCAAGACCCAACCTCCCCAGGCTTCGGGGCCCATGTGTTCACGTCGGAGAGCACGACGATCGACGGACGAGAGCTCGACGGGGTCACCAAGCACGGGCCTTTCGGTGGAGAGGACGGGACGAGTTACCTGGACAAGTACTCATCCGCCCTGTCCGCCACGGCGATAGCGACGATGGGCCGAGGCGAGGAACTCGCCGAACAGGGAACCCCCGGCGATCGTTTCGCTCGTCGAACCGAGGAGCCGCTGAGACGGTGGGGACGGTGACGGCGATGAGAGTGAACGTCGGCCTCCTCATCGCGGGACTGTCTGCGGTGCTTCTCACTCTGTCCGGATGCTCAAGGCCAGGCTTCGATGAAAGGACGACACAAATGGAACATGACCAGGCGAAGGCCGAGGTGGAGATCATCTACGACCGCACGGTGGCCATCGTCGGCGAGGACGGCTGGAAGATCGACACGCGAGAGTGGGCCGGGTGCGGTCGGCGGAGTCTGCGAGACACGGACAGCTGGGCGCGGTTCTCCCAGCGCATCGCTCCCCTCGACGCCTCTCCCCAACAGGTGGCCGAGCGCGTGGCCGAAGCCTGGATCGAGCTCGGATACGACGTCACAGTGGTGACGGACGACACTCTCACTCCGCCACGCAAGATCGTGTCCTATCCCGCGTACCTGACCGGCACGACGGCGGATGGGTTCGGCGCGATGTTCACCGTCGGCGAGGGGTACGCCGACCCGAGTGCGGACAGTCGCTGCGTGCCGTCCGACCCGAGCGCCACGAGGTACCCCAGTGCGGCGGACGGATGAGAGCGGCGGGGCTGCTGGCCGTCGCGGCGTGTGCGGCCGTGATAGGTCTCAGCGGGTGCGCTCGTTCCGCATTCGACGAAAGGACGACGCAGGTGGAACACGATGAGGCGAAGGCCGAGGTGGAGGCACTGTACGAGCGCACTCTGGCGATCGTCGGCGATGGCTGGAAGGTCGATACCAGGGAATGGGGAGCGTGCGGCAGGCGGAGTCTGCCGGGCAGGGACAGTTGGGCGCGGTTCTCGCAGCGCTTCGGTCCCCTGTCCTCCTCTCCGCAACAGATCGCGGATCGCGTGGCCGAGGCCCGGACCGAACTGGGCTACGACGTCACGGTCGTCTCCGATGATTCGCTCACTCCTCCGCGCAAAGTCGTGTCGTATCCCGCGTATCTGACCGGCACGACCTCCGACGGCTTCGGGATCACGTTCAGCGTCGGCGACGACTACGCCGACTTCGACGCCGGCGGCCGCTGCGTCCCCTCCGACCCCACTGCGGAGAGGTATCCCCGTGGCTGACTTCCGGGTGGATCCCGACGAGCTGGACGCGCTCGCGGCCGAGCTGCGGCGGCGGCGCGAGCGGCTCGCGCAGGTGCGGGAGGAGCTCGCGACGAGTGCCGCGAAGGTGTCGGGACAGTGGGCGGGGGAGGCGCGCGAGCGGTTCGTCGCCGCGCAGGGCGGATGGCAGCGGGACCAGCAGGGGCAGGAGGAGGCGCTCGAGCGCGCCGCGAGTGTGGCGCTCGAGGCGGCGGCCGCCTATCGCGAGGTGGATCGGGCGGTGAAGGAGATGTTCGAGTGAGCGCGGCCTCCCGTGAGGACGGGCGCGGTGGGAGCATGTCCGGCATGAGTGACGCGCGTGAAGTGAAGCCGGTGCCGCAGCCGGAGGATCCGGGGAGCCACGGGTTCTTCGGGCAGCCCCGGTCGCTCGCGAACATCTTCGGCGTGGAGATGTGGGAGCGGTTCTCGTTCTACGGGATGCAGGGCATCCTGCTGATCTACCTCTACTACTCGACGGCGGAGGGCGGGCTCGGGCTCGACCAGGCCACGGCGGCGGGGATCGTCGGAGCGTACGGCGGGGCGGTGTACCTGTCGACCATCCTCGGGGCGTGGCTGGCGGACCGGCTGTTCGGGTCGGAGCGCGTGCTGTTCTGGAGCGCGGTCGTCATCATGGCGGGGCACATCGCGCTCGCCCTGCTGCCGGGATACGCGGGAGTGATCGCCGGCCTGATCTTCGTCGCCGTGGGCAGCGGCGGGCTGAAGGCCAACGCCACGCGCATCGTGGGGACGCTGTACGAGGAGCACGATCCGCGACGGGACGCGGGATTCTCGCTGTTCTACCTCGGAATCAACCTGGGCGGGTTCCTGGGGCCCCTGCTCACCGGGCTGCTGCAGACGACGCTCGGCTTCCACTACGGGTTCGCGCTCGCCGCGGTCGGGATGGCGATCGGGCTCATCCAGTACTCGTTCGGGCGCAAGCGGCTGCCGGACGCGGCCCGTGAGATCCCGAACCCGCTGCCGGCGAAGCGGTACCCGCTCGTGATCGGGCTCGCCGCCGCCGGGCTCGTGATCGTGGTGGATCTGGTGCTCACCGGGGTGATCACCGCGCAGAACCTGGCGATCGTGGTGATCGTGGTCACCATCGCGGCGGCGATCGCGTACTTCGCGGTCATCCTCTCGTCGCGCCTGCTGAACGCGGACGAGCGCAGCCGGATCCTGGCGTTCATCCCGCTGTTCATCACGAACGCGGCCTTCTGGTCGCTGTACCAGCAGCAGTTCACCGTGGTGACGATCTACTCCGACAAGCGGCTCGACCGGAACCTGTTCGGCTGGGAGTTCCCGGTCTCGTGGGTGCAGTCGATCAATCCGATCTTCGTGATCGTGCTGTCCGGCGTCTTCGCGGTGATCTGGACGAAGTGGGGCGAGCGGCAGCCGTCGACGCCGCTCAAGTTCGCCGCGGGGACGGTGCTGATGGGGCTGGCGTTCTGGCTGTTCCTGTTCTGGGCGGGAGGAGGCGAGAACAGCACGCCCCTGCTCGCCGTCATCGGCATCCTCTTCGCCTTCACGGTGGCGGAGCTGCTGATCTCGCCGGTGGGGCTCTCGGCCTCGACGAAGCTCGCGCCGCACGCGTTCGGGGCGCAGATGGTGGCGCTCTACTTCCTCTCGGTCGCACTCGGCACGGCGATGGCCGGGCAGCTGGCCAAGCTCTACACGCCCGCGACCGAGGGGGTCTACTTCGGGATCATCGGCGCGGTGGCGGTCGCGATCGGGGTGCTGCTCGCGCTGATCAGCCCGTGGGTGCTGCGGCTGATGCGCGGGGTGCGCTGAGAGGAGCCGGGGCCGCACGCGTCAGCGATCCGTACGGATCCGGGCGCTCGCCGCATGGGAACCGTGAGGTCGGCGCGAGAGCCTGCCCGCGCGTCGTAGACCGGAGGCATGACCCTGACGCGTATCCTCCCGACGCTCCGCTGCAGCATCCCGGAACCCCTCGACGCGAGCCGCTGGCCCGCGCACACGCACCCGACGACGACGGACGTCGTGATCGCGGGCGTCTCGCTCGTGCGGCTCGCCGACTGGTGCACCACGCCGTGCGTGCACACCGACGAGGAGGTCGCGGCCGTCGTCACGACGGTGACCCGCGTCGGCCATCACGCCGGGGGCGGACTCGACGTCGAGCTGGATGCCGACCTGCGCGGGATCGCCGCCGAGACCGCCCAGGCACGGCTGATCGGGCGGGCGTCGCCGGCGCCGCTCTGCGTCGTGCACGCCGGGCCGCGGATGATGGAGCTGCCCGCCGACCTGCACCCGGGCGATCTGCTCGCGCTCCCCGCCCACGGTCCCGTCACGCTGGGCCAGGTCGACCCGCACCGACACGGCCGCGCGAACGGCGGCGCCGCGGACGAAACCCCGGCCGACCCTGTCGGGCGCTGCGGGCGCTGAGCGGCCGAGGCATCGCTCCCGCAGATCGAGCGTCCTCCATTCAGCAGTATCCTTGCTGAATGGAATTGCGTCAGCTCGAGCACTTCGTCACCGTCGCGGAGGAGCGTCACTTCACCCGCGCGGCCGAGCTGCTGCAGATCTCGCAGTCGGGGCTGTCGGCGTCCATCCGCTCGCTGGAGCAGGAGCTCGGCACCTCGCTCTTCGTGCGCAGCACCCGCCGTGTCGAGCTGACGACGGCGGGCCAGGCGTTGCTGGCCGACTCGGTCCGCACGCTCGCGAGCGCGGCGGCGGCCCGGGATGCCGTCGCGGCGGTCCGCGGACTGAAGCGCGGCAGGCTGACCGTCGGCGCGGAGCCGTGCCTCGGCTCGGTGGACCTGCCGGCCGAGCTGGCGGCGTTCCGCACGGCGAACCCGGGCGTGGAGGTCCGGCTGCGCCAGTCCGGCTCCGTCGAGCTGGTGGACGCGGTCGCGAACGGACAGGTGGATGTCGCCCTCGTGGTCGACACCGGCCACACGCCCCCGGGTGTGCGGCTACGACGCCTCAGCACCCAGGACCTGCTGGTGCTCTGCCACCCCGCCCACCGGTTCTCCGGGGAGGACGGCATCCCGATCGAGAGCCTGCGCGGCGAGACGATGATCGGCTTCCAGGAGGGGTGGGGCGCGCAGGCGCTCACCCGGCGGGCGTTCGCGGCCGCGGGACTCGACTACCGGCCGGCGATGGAGGTCAACGACGTGCACCCGCTGCTCGACCTGGTCGGCTACGACCTGGGCGTGGCGATCGTGCCGGTGAGCTTCGCGCGCAAGCGGCCCGACACCCTCCGTGCCGTGCCGCTGGTCGGCGACGTGCCGAAGTGGACGGTCGCGGTGGCGTCGTCCGAGGAGCCGAGCCCGGCGGCTGCTGCATTCCTGCGCCAGGTCAGCATCGCCTGACGACGGCGTCGCGGTCGGTCGCTCCAGCGCTCCACCGGCTGTAACAAACCTTTTACGTGTGTAGAGTGGAAATAACTTGCAAGCACACAGTGATGTGTGAAGGATAGTTTCATCCCGGGCGGACGCACCGTCCACCACCACATTCCCGGTTTCGAAGAGGAGACAGCACCATGAAGAAGCGCTACCTCTCCGTCGCCGCCGTCACGATCGCAGCACTGGCCCTCACGGCGTGCTCGAGCGGAGGCAGCGGTGACGGAGACTCGGTCGACGCGAAGGGCCAGAAGCTCAGCGTGTGGATCATGCAGGGCACCAACCCGGACTCCACCGCCTTCTTCAAGGAGGTCGGCGACGAGTTCAAGAAGGAGACCGGCGCAACGCTCGACGTGCAGTTCGTCCAGTGGGCCGACGCGCACGACCGGTTCGTCACCTCCATCGCCGGCAACACCACGCCGGACGTCGCCGAGACCGGCACCACCTGGACGGCCGAGTTCGCGGACGCGGGCGCTCTCGCCCCGATCGGCGACTACGTCGACAAGGCCGGGCTCGAGGACGACCTCGTCAAGGGACTCAAGGAGTCGGGCACCTACGACGGCGAGCTCTACGGCATGCCCTGGTACGCCGGCGTCCGCTCGCTCGTCTACCGCGCCGACGTCTTCCAGGAGCTCGGCATCGAGGCTCCGAAGACCTGGGACGACATCGTCGCCGCCGGCGAGAAGATCAAGGCCGCGAAGCCGGACATGATCCCGTTCGCCGTCCCGGGCACCGCCGAGTTCGGCGTGTACCCGTGGGTCTGGGGCGCGGGCGGCGAGGTCGCCACCGAGAAGGGCGGCAAGTGGACCTCCGGTCTCGACTCCGCCGCGTCGCGTGAGGGCATCCAGTTCTACACCGACCTCGCCACGAAGCACGGCTTCTCCACCTCCGGTGCCACCACCTGGAAGGAGACCGACGTGCTCGACAACTTCAACCAGGGCAAGGTGGCCATGGCCATCCAGGGCTCCTGGACCCCGGCCACGATCGTGCAGAAGGCGCCCGACCTGAAGGGCAAGATCGCCGCGACCCCGATCCCGGGCAAGGACGGCGGCATCAGCCCGTCGGTGCTCGGCGGCTCGCACCTCAGCATCTTCAACACGGCCAAGAACAAGGACCTGGCCTGGAAGTTCGTCGAGCTGATGACCACGGGCAAGTTCGCTTCCGAGTGGGCGTCGCAGACCGGCTACTTCTCCGGCCTGAACTCGCTCGTGAAGAAGACCGAGGAGTCGGACGACCCGCTGGTGAAGCCCTTCGCCACCCAGCTCGTCGACGGCGGCGCGTCGGTGCCGGTCACCCCGCAGTTCGGCGCGGTGCAGGCCAAGCAGACGACCAACTCGATGATCCAGTCCATCCTCTCCGGGCAGAAGACGGTCGACCAGGCGACGACCGACGCGGCCAAGGAGATGACCCAGCTGCTGAACGACAAGTAGCCCGATGGCCATCGACGTTCGTCCCGAGACGCCGGCCGTGCGCACCGCGCGCGGCCGGCGCCCCCGCGCCCCCCCCCCCCCCCCCCCCCCCCACCCCGCCGTGATAGCGGGGTGCCCCC
>JAEWDJ010000319.1 GCA_023390155.1 Actinomycetes bacterium
GTCGAGGTCGGAGGCGGCGAGCGCCTCCCGCGCGGCCGGCCGGCGCGCCGGGTCGACCGCGTCCTCCAGGTCGAGCACCACCGCGTCCGCACGATCGAGCGCCTTCGCGTAGCGGTCGGGTCGGTCGGCCGGGCAGAACAGCAGCGCCGGTCCCCAGGGGAACGCGCGCCCGGTCACGCGGACGCCCGCTCGTGCGCCTCCCGGCACCAGACCATCACCTGGCGGGTCGCGGTCGCGACGACCACGCCCTCCTGGTTGCGCCCGGTGTGCTCCAGGGTGACGATGCCCTGCCCGGGGCGGGAGGCCGACAGGCGCTTCGCCGTGACGACCGTCTCGGCGTAGAGCGTGTCGCCGTGGTGCATCGGGTGCGGGAAGGCGACCTCGCCGAAGCCGAGGTTCGCGACGATCGTGCCCTGGGTGAGCTGGGCGACGGACGCGCCGACCAGCGTCGAGAGCGTCAGCATCGAGTTGACGAGCCGCTCGCCGAAGGGCTGCCGGGCGGACCAGGCCGCGTCCAGGTGGAGGGCCTGCGTGTTCATCGTGAGGGTCGTGAAGAGCACGTTGTCTGCCTCGGTGATGGTGCGGCCCGGACGGTGCAGGTAGCGGGTGTCGAGGTCGAGCTCCTCGTAGTACAGGCCGCGCTGCTCGACCTCCCTCACCGCGCCGGCTCCAACTCGACGGCGAGCGGCGCGCCGGTGGCCTCGACGACCTCGTCGACGGTGACGCCCGGCGCCACCTCCCGCAGCACGAGCCCGTCGGGCGTGACGTCGATGACCGCGAGGTCGGTGATGATCCGGTCCACGCAGCCGGAGCCGGTGAGCGGGAGGCTGCACGCGCGCAGGATCTTGGGGCGCCCCTCGCGGTCGACATGCTCCATCATCACGATGAGCCGCTTGGCGCCGAACACGAGGTCCATCGCCCCGCCCATGCCCTTCACCATCTTGCCCGGGATCATCCAGTTGGCGAGGTCCCCGGTCTCGGAGACCTCCATCGCCCCGAGCACCGCCACATCGACGTGCCCGCCGCGGACCATGCCGAACGACAGGGACGAGTCGAAGTAGGCGGCGCCGCGCTCGACGGTGACCGTCTCCTTGCCCGCGTTGATGAGGTCGGGGTCGACGTCGGCCTCCGCCGGATAGGGCCCGACGCCGAGCACGCCGTTCTCGGAGTGCAGGATGACCTCCACCCCCTCCGGGATGTAGTTCGGGATGAGCGTCGGCATGCCGATCCCGAGGTTGACGTACTGCCCTTTGCGGAGCTCGCGCGCCACGCGCGCGGCCAGCTCGGTGCGGGTGAGGCTCATGACCGGCTCCCTTCTGCGACGGTGCGGCGCTCGATGCGCTTCTCCACGCCGGGGGCGTGCACGACGCGCTGGACGAAGATGCCCGGGCAGTGGACGGAACCCGGGTCGATCTCGCCCGGTTCGACCAGCTCCTCCACCTCGGCGACGGTGACCCGGCCCGCCATGGCGGCGAGCGGGTTGAAGTTCATCGCGGCGGCGTGGAAGACGAGGTTGCCGTGGCGGTCGCCCTTCGCCGCGTGCACGAGGGCGAATTCGGGGCGGAGGGACTCCTCCAGCACGTAGTCGGCGCCGTCGAAGGTGCGCACCTCCTTCGGCTCGGAGGCGACCGCGACCGACCCGTCCGCGGCGTACCGGCGCGGCAGCCCGCCGAGCGCGATCTGGGTGCCGACGCCCGCGGGCGTGTAGAACGCGGGGATGCCCGCCCCACCCGCCCGCAGCTTCTCGGCGAGGGTGCCCTGCGGGGTCAGCTCGACCTCCAGCTCGCCCGAGAGGAACTGGCGGGCGAACTCCTTGTTCTCGCCGACGTACGAGCTGATCATCTTGCGGATGCGGCGCTGCGCGAGCAGGAGGCCGAGCCCCCAGTCGTCGACGCCGCAGTTGTTGCTCACCACCTCGAGATCCGTGGTCCCGGCCTCCAGCAGAGCGCCGATGAGCGCGCTCGGGATGCCGCACAGCCCGAAGCCGCCGACCGCGAGGCTCGCGCCGTCGCCCACGTCCGCCACGGCCTCCGCCGCGGTGGCCACCGTCTTGTCGATCACCGGTCCCTCCCTCTCTCACCGCCCTGTGCGCACCCGGGTACGCGCAGGATAGCGCCGCTCACGCGTCGAAGCCGAGGGCCCGCGAGATGACCATGAGCTGGACCTCGGAGGTGCCCTCGCCGATCTCCAGGATCTTCGAGTCGCGGTAGTGACGCGCCACCGGGTTCTCGTTCATGAACCCGTAGCCGCCGAAGATCTGCGTCGCGTCGCGCGCGTTGTCCATCGCCGCCTCGCTGCCGGTCAGCTTCGCGATGGAGGCCTCCAGCTTGAAGGGCCGGCCGGCCATCAGCTTGAAGCAGGCGTCGTAGTACGCCAGCCGTGCCGCGTGGACGCGGGCCTGCATGCGGGCGAGCTTGAAGGCGATGTGCTGGTTGGAGCCGATGGGGCGGCCGAAGACGTTGCGTCTCTTCGCGTAGCGGAGGGCCTCCTCCAGACAGCCCTGGGCGGCACCGGTGCAGAGCGCGGCGAACGCCACGCGGCCTTCGTCGAGCGTGGCGACGAAGTTCGCGTAGCCGCGCCCGCGCTCCCCCAGCAGGTTCTCCTCCGGCACGTGCACATCGGTCAGCGTGAGCGGGTGGGTGTCGGAGGTGTGCCAGCCGACCTTGTCGTAGACCGGCTCGGCGACGAAGCC
Source organism: Actinomycetes bacterium (assembly GCA_023390155.1). GTDB lineage: Bacteria > Actinomycetota > Actinomycetes > Actinomycetales > Microbacteriaceae > Leifsonia. The sequence continues at coordinate 2,693 of JAEWDJ010000319.1, forward strand.
GGGCGTGCCCGATGGCACGATGATCGCCGACAGCTCCTTCTTCGTGGAGCCGTCCGGGCGCTGCGACTCGCCGGTGACCGCCGTGATGGTGACGAGGGCGGTGATGTCGGAGCCGGAGTTGGTGATGAACTGCTTGGTGCCGTTGATCACCCACTCGCCGTCGCGCAGCTCGGCCGTGGTCTTGGTGCCGGACGCGTCCGACCCGGCATCCGCCTCGGTCAGGCCGAACCCGGCGAGCGCCTCCCCGCGGGCGAGCATCGGCAGCCAGCGCTGCTTCTGCTCCTCCGTGCCGCTGCGGAAGATGGGCATGGCGCCGAGCCCGACGCCCGCCTCCAGCGTGACGCCGATCGACTGGTCGACGCGGCCGAGCTGCTCCACGGCCAGGCAGAGCGAGAGGTAGTCCTTGCCCTGACCGCCGTACTCGACCGGGAAGGGGAGGCCGAAGAGGCCCATCCGGCCCATCTCGGCGATGATGTCGTACGGGAGGCTGCGCTTGGTGTCGTACTCGTACGCGGCGGGCGCGAC